>NZ_JBFTPW010000027.1:0-59499 GCF_056398685.1 Arthrobacter sp. 01T428
CCATCCTGAAGCAACGCCACCTCTACAATCCATGCCATGAAAGGGATCGTTGCTTACCGTCCCTTAGGAGTGTGGGATAACGAAGAGCTACGGCGTGTCGTCCTTTCGTCCCAACAGTGCCTCCTCACCTTCCAGGAGTGTAGATAACCAGGAACGACATCCTGAGGCGGGATCTTACGGCAGCGGAGTTCACGGCAGGCTCGAAATGCAGGATCGCGTCCGGGGAACTGCGTGAGCCGTACATCGGCGAAGACATCCATTTCCGCAGGGGCTCCGAAACCAGCTCAGCCGTACAGATCGACCATGTGGTGGCTCTCGGGGACGCCTGGCAGAAGGGGGCCCAGCAGCTCCCCGCCAAACAGCGCCAAAGCCTCGCCAATGACCCCCTCAACCTGATTGCCGTCGACGGGCCCGCCAACGTCAAGAAAGGCGCGAGCGACGCCGCAAGCTGGCTCCCTGCCAACAAGGGCTTTCGCTGCCATTACGTAGCCCGGCAGGTTTCCGTCAAAGCCGCCTACCGGCTCTGGGTCACCCAGGCGGAGAAGGACGCCATGAAGCGCGTCCTGGACTCGTGCCCCGGCCAGCGGACCATCAGGGCGACGTAGCCAACTGAGGCCGCGAGGTGGCCGCTTCAGGCCGGGGTGCTCCGTGCTGCGGGAAGCACCAGGTGGCCGTGTCCAAGTTGCCAGACCCCGCCGTCGTCGATCCTCTCCAGCACCACCCGCTGAAGCGAGGTCTCGCGGGGGAGCCGATCGAGGTTTTCCATGCCGCGCTGCCGGAAAGTGAAATAGACAGCGTCGCCCGGAGCGTCTGAGCAGCGGTCCAGGGTGAATCGGCGGGCAAAAGCGGCGATGTTGCTGTGCGGTAGTTTCCGGGCCAGGTAGGGGTCCAGCATCCAGGAGTCGCAGCTCGCCACGGAGACCGCTTTGTCCGGGAAGTAACGGTCGAAGAACTCCCTGGCCTGGCTGAAGCTCGTGTCCACGAGGGCAGGGGACAGGCCGCCATCCTCGGGGATGTGCACACCCAGCACCCAGGAGTCACTTGCGGCGGCGGAGCCCTCCTCGTCGCTGCGGACAAGGTGGAATTGCAGGCGGCCGATACGGAAGATGTTTCCGGCCATGTGGAGGGTCAGCCATGCCCACGTGTCCAAGCCGAAGCGACCATGGACCCTTCGGTTGATTCGAAGGTTCAGTCCCACATCGGCCAGGATCGCGGCGGACGATTCCGGCGGAATGCCAAGGGAAAGATGATGGCCGTGGACTACAGGCGCAAAGCGCAGGAACGCCTCGATCCAGTCCGTTTCCGTGCAGCCATCGGCGGAGGCGGACGTGCTCGGAAAGACGCCCAGACGGGCGTCAAGGCTGGCAAGGGCCCGTCGGGTGCCGTCTCCAGGAGGTGACGCCAGCAGCGAGGCACACTCAAGAGCGTCCTCGCCCTGGATGTCGAGAAGCGTGAACAATTCGTCCTGCGCGACGCCCGTCATCGCTCAGTGACCGAAGGGGTCCGGGTCGACACCTGGCATCCAGCTCAGCCCGGGCACTCCCCAGCCGTTCTTCTTGGCCTGCTTCATCGCCTTCTTGGCGTATCGGTCAACCAGGCGGTTCACATAGAGCTTGCCGTCGAGGTGGTCGAATTCGTGCTGCATGACCCTCGCGAACCAACCGGTCGCGACGAAATCCACCGGTTGGCCGTGGCCGTCGAAGCCCTGGACGCGGGCCCAATCGGCCCTCTGCAGGGGGTAGTGCTCCCCTGGGAAGGACAAACAGCCTTCGACGTCTTCCTCGGGATCGGGAAGGGCGCCAGGGATCTTGGAGAGGGTGAGGACCGGGTTCACCAGGACGCCTTCGTCCGGAGCGTCGTCGTCGTTTGCGTATTTGAAGATGAAGATGCGCTTGCCCACCCCCACCTGGGGTGCCGCCAGACCGACGCCGTTGGCCGCCTCGTTCGTTTCGAACATGTCGGCAATCAAGGTGCGCAGCTCGTCGTCGAACACTTCCACCTCGCTCGCCCGGCGGTGAAGCACGGGTTCGCCCCAGATGGTGACTGGCAGGACGGTCATGTCAGGTGTTCCTCTGGTTCTCGGGTCTGGAATGGCCGGAATCGGCCGGAACAAAGCAAAGGCCGCACTGGATAACCAGTACGGCCTTTGGCTGCGATCGATAAACTGCTACCGACCTCATGAGGGTGAGCGACGGGGGTTGAACCCGCGACCTCCTGGACCACAACCAGGCGCTCTGCCAACTGAGCTACGCCCACCATGAGCCTTTTGCGCTTTCGGAATGACCCGTTAGCTGCGAAGGCAACGACAAAAACTATACCCCGTCTTGAGGGGTGGTTTTGCCACTTTTGACCGTTTGGCTGAAATTTCCCGAAAAGGTGCCTCAGATCACGTGTCCTCCGGAGTCTCCGGGCCGGCTGCGATCTGCTTGGAAATCTTCTGCGCTGTGGCCGTATCGGGACCCGGAGCCGGGACGAACACTGCCTCCCGGTAATAGCGCAGTTCGTCGATGGAGTCCCTGATGTCGCCAAGCGCGCGGTGGCCGCCGTGTTTAGCGGGGGACTGGAAATAGGCGCGGGGGAACCATCGGCGCGAGAGTTCCTTGATGGTGCTCACATCGATGACCCGGTAGTGGAGGTGTTCAACGATGTTGGGCATGTCCCGTGCGAGGAACATCCGGTCGGTTCCGACTGAGTTGCCACCCAGCGGGGCCTTCTTCGGATCCGGTACCCACTTCTCGATGTACTCCAGGACGATCGCTTCGGCTTCGGCCATGGTCTTGCCGTGCGGGAGTTCATCCAGGAGTTTCGAGCGGGTGTGCATGTCGCGGACGAAGTCGTTCATCTGTTCAAGTGCGGCGTCTTCGGGTTTGATGACGACGTCGACGCCGTCACCCAGGATGTTCAGCTCCGAATCGGTGACCAAGGCCGCAACCTCGATCAGGGCGTCGTTCACCAGGTCGAGCCCGGTCATCTCACAGTCGATCCAGACGATGCGTTCATTAGTAATAGGCACCCGACCAGCCTACAGTTCAGGCGCATGGGAAGGGTGGCGGGGCGCTCCATTCCGCCCCTGCGGCGTACCGCGGCTGGTAAACTGGGCCGTTGTCGAGCGGTTGTTGCCTGCATCGATGAGCTGGACCAATGTACGTAGGGACTGGAATATCATGACGGCAGGCGGAACGGGCGTGGGCACCTCAAATAGCCGGGATGAGGCAAAGGAACCTGCGGTGCCGTCAGAGAAGGCCGCCGCCGGGCTCTACTCCCCGGATGCCGCGCACATCGGAGCCGGCACCCCCGGACAGATCAAGGCCTACGTGGCTGTCTGGCAAGGTTTTTTTGGATCCCTGATGATCTTCGTCGGCTCAATCGGAGCCGGCTGGATCGCCAACGGCTCGCCCATGTTCAGGCACCCCCTTGTCATCGCCCTGCGCACCGAAGGTTGGGGCGTGACGACCTCCACGATCCTGCTGACGGCGGGGGCCATGCTTTTGGTCAGGTCATGGTTGAGGCTCGGGCAAAGGCTCAAGGACTGGGGGCCGGGCTCGCTCAGGTCCGTGGTTGTCGCCGTTGCGGCGTGGGCGGCTCCCCTCATGTTTGCCGTGCCCATCTATTCGCGCGACGTATACGCCTACACCGGCCAGGGCAGGCTGGTGCTGGAAGGCCAGAACCCTTACACGGCCGGCATTTCCACGCTCAGCAACTGGTTTTCCCTGGGCGCCGATCCTGCCTGGGCTGAAGCCAAGACGCCGTACGGACCCTACTTCCTGTGGCTTGCCAGATGGGTTGTGGGCATCACCGACGCCCAGCCCGACTTTTCCGTTCTCCTCTTTCGGGTGCTTGCGACCGTGGGGGTGGTGCTCTGTGTGGTGTATGTTCCCAGGCTCGCCGAACTCCACGGGATCAACCCCGGCCGTGCGCTGTGGATCGCCGTGGCCAACCCGCTCTTTCTCATCAGCTTCGTCGCCAGTGCCCACAACGATGCCCTCATGGTGGGCCTGGCCGTGGCCGGAATGTACTTTGCAGCCACCGGTCGCCATATCACCGGGCTTCTGCTGGTGACCGCATCCATCGGCATCAAGCCGATCACCGTTCTCCTCTTGCCTTTCATAGGCCTCATGTGGGCTGGTCCTGCCGCGAGTTGGGCCCGCAAGTTCCTGTTCTGGGGCGCGACGGCGGGTATCAGCTTCGCCGTCCTCGCAGTGAGCGGAATTCCTTACAACCTTGGCTTTGGATGGGTCTGGGCCATCCTCGATCCCACACCGGGCTATACGGGATATTCGCCTTCGGGCTTCCTCGGCCAGCAGGTCGAGGTGATCGCCAATCTCCTGGGCCTGCCGGGCTCCACCGTGGCCACCGGGCTCCGGACCCTCATGAAGTGGGCCGGAATCGGGTTGGTGGTTGTCCTGATGTTCCGCGGCGACTATTCACGGCTGGTGCGGCGCGCCGCCCTCGCGTTTGCCGCCGTCGTCATGCTTTCGCCGATTATCCAGCCGTGGTACATCCTGTGGTTCATCCCGCTGCTCGCGGTCACGGGCATCAGGGACGACTGGCAGATCAAGTCCCTCTATGTCGCCGTCACGTTTTTCGTTGCCTTTGGCGCGCAGGACCAGATTTCGGTGTTGTCTTTCGTGGAATTGAACGTCAAAGTGTCCTCCCTGGCCTTCCTGGTGGCCGTGGGATTCACCGTCTACCTGATGGTGTTGGACGTTCACACACGCCGACTCTTGATCCGCTCCAGCCCAACGCAACTGCTTCGCAGGCTTGAACGGCGGCTCAGGCGCTCCGAATAGCGCTTCGTGCGCCGGACTTGCGGCCCAGCTCCACGGTCCGCTGCACGGACCACCAGAGCAGGACCACCAAAAGCACATTCCGTGTGGTGAGCACTGCCGCCATCACGGGGTTGGCATGGATCAGCGGCGTGTAGAACAGCGGGTAGATGACGAAAGTCGTCATGGCGATCCCCATCAGGAGGGCGGCAGGAACCCTCCAACGGTTCCAATCGTGGGTAAGCCCTGCGATAACCACCGGCGCAAGCCAGATGATGAATTGCGGCGAACCCACCTTGTTGAACACGATGAACGCGGTGGTCATCATGAGGGCGCCCTCGAGAAACAACTCTTCCGGCTCGGCACCCCGCCGAAGCGCCCAAAGCAAAAGGGCAGAGCCCGCGACGGCGGCAAGCACCAAGAGCGGCTGCATCAGGAACGCTGCCACGTTGGCTCCCGGCCCATACACCTCCGTGGAATTGATGGCGACGTTGTCGGCGATTTTGGAACCGCCGATATTGAGCACGCTCAACCAGACCCAGGGGGTTGAGAACGTGGCTTCCAGTTGCATGCCGCGTTCGCCCTGGTTGGTCAAGAAGTCGAGGATATGCGGCAGGCCGCCCGAAAGGTAGGTGCCCAGTGCGACGGCGGCAGTGACGCCGGCGCCGCAGGCGATGATCCGCAGTCTGCGGTGGCTTGCGATGACGATGGGTACCAGAACGGCGGCTGGCCAGACTTTGATCCATGTGGCGATGCTGAGGAGGATACCGGCTGCCACAGGTCGCGTGGCCGCATACAGCAGGGCGACCAACACGATGGGTGCCGTGATGCCCTCCACCCGGGCGAAGCTGAGATAGCCCATGAAGGCGGTGAAGAACAGCCACCACCAAGCAGGGGCAATTCCCGTTGTCCTGCGCGGGCCGCGGGTCAGGACGAACAAGCCGGCGGCGTTGAGCGCAGTGATGATCAACGTCCACACCAGCAGGTAAGGACCCGGGCCCGCGATGTTGGCCAGGAAGATCGGAATCTGGGCAAGCACCGGGTAAACCCAAGGGCTGATGGCTCCGTGGAGATCCGCGGGGTTGTAGCCGGCCATCGCCCATTGACGGTACTGCTCAGTATCGCTGAACGTGTTTCCGGCCAGGAAGAAGCTTGCCATCCAGCCGAGGAAATACACGTGGATCGCGGCGAAACCCCACCATACGCTGGATGGACGGCCGAACCAGGCGACGGCGGCAGGCGGCAGGGCGGCGTCGCGCACGCGGGCCAGCCCATCAAAGAATCGAACGGAAATCTCAGGACTCCTTGGCAGCGGCGGCCGGTTCGTTGGCCGGGATCTTCTTGCCCAAAAGGTACAGGCGGCGAACGGACCAGCAGAACAGGACCACCAGCAGGACATTTCGCACCGTCAAAACCAGCGCCATGAAGGGGTTGTTGTGGCTGAGCGCGTCGTAGAAGAGGGGATAGATGAAGTATGTGGCCACCCCGATGGCGATGAGCATCGCCGCAGGCACCCGCCATTCTTTCCAGCTGTGGGCAAGCCCGACGGCGACTGCAGGCGCGAGCCACACCATGAACTGGGGTGACCCGACCTTATTGAACACGACGAAAGCCGTGGCCATCGTCAGGGATCCAGCCAACAACAGTTCGGTGCGGTCCGCCCCGCCGGTTCGCTTGCCGTTGTGGAGTGCCCAGAAGGTCAGGGCCGCCACCAGGATCGCGGCCAGGGCGAGAAGCGGCTGCATGAGGAAGGACATGAAGGCGGTGCCGGGGCCATCCACTTGCATCGAGTTGATGTCCGTGTTCATGTACATCCTCGAGTCACCCACGTGGAGGACCGAGAGCCACAACCAAGGAGTGGTGAAGGTGGCTTCCAATTGCATGCCACGATCGCCTTGCTGGGTCAGGAAGTTGAGGAGCCGCGGCAGTTGACCCACTGCCGCCGTGAGGGCGATGACCAAAACGCTGGTCAGAATTCCGGCAGCGACCACTTTGGTTCGCTGCTTGACCACGGTGAACAACGAAAGCATGACGGCGGCCGGCCAAACCTTCATCCACGTGGCAATGCTCAGGAGGGTCGAGGCAATGAAAGGGTGTGATACGCCGTATGCCAAGGCGATCAGCACGATCGGGGCAGTCAATCCGTCCACCCGGGCGAATCCCAGCCAACCCATGATGAAGACGAAGACCAGCCACCACCATCCCGCCGGGATGGCCTCGTGACGGCGGCCCCGTCCGGTGAGCTTGGCTAGAGCGACGCCGTTGAGCACGGTGATCATGAGCACCCAGAGAAAGAAGAACGGACCGGGTCCGGCCAAGCCTGCGATCGCCATAGGCACCAAGGCGAGAACGGGGTAGACCCACGGGCTGGGGCCGCCGCTGAGGTTCTCATCCCGGAACCCGGCGGAGGTCCAGTCCCGGTAGATGAAAGTGTCGCTAAAGGCCTCGCCGCGGAGGGAAAGGATCAGCGCGAACACCAGGAAGACCAAGTGCACGACGCAGAAGCCTACAAGCAGGCCTTTGGGGGAATTGAGCCTTGCCTCCAGCGAAGGGGGAAGAACCCGATGACGGAACCGTGTGAGCGCGCTGAAGAATGAGTCCGTGGAAATGGGAGGATCCTTGTCAGGTAGTAATCGTCACAGGGTGCCGTAAGGCGCAGCGGCCCGGAGCCGCCAGAGCCCCATCCATTCTATCTCAGGCCACTTTCGCAGGCCGACCGATGGTCCGGTTGGCCCCGGGAAGCCAAGGGTGGCGATGCTACAGTTGCAATAATCCATGGCATCCGGAAGTGCCACTTTGGCCCGGATGCGGCAGGGAACCGGACAGGATTTTGTTTGATGGTGACGTCGAAGTTTCGTGAGCGTGAGGTGGGGAGTTCGTTGGCTCATCCAGAGGCGCTTGGCGATTCCAACGCCCCGGTACACGGCACCGTGATAGCCAAAGCGGCGAGGACGGCGATCCTCCAAGGGTTCGTCGGGTCGTTGCTCATGGTGGCAGGCTCGATCGGCGTCGGCTGGCTGGCCAGCAGCAGCGCCTTGATCCGTACTCCTATTTTCATCATGGCCAGGACATCTCCGGTTGGCGTGATCCTTTGCACCGTGATGCTCTGCCTCGGTGCACTCCTGCTCCTACGCTCTTGGCTGCGCATTGCCCAGCGGATCGGCGGATGGAACCCGTCCTCGCGTCCGGTGCTGCGGCGAGCACTGTGGATGTGGGCACTCCCGATGATGTTCAGTTTGCCGTTGTTCAGCAGGGACGCTTATGCCTACATCGGCCAAGGCCGGCTCATGGAGCAGGGCCTGAACCCATACACCAACGGCATCTCGGCCCTGAGCAACTACTTTTCACTCGGGCCCGACAAATTATGGACGGAAGCACCTACGCCTTACGGTCCGCTATGGCTCTGGATCGAACAAGGTGCCGTGTGGGTGAGCGCCAGCGTCCCCGAGCTTGCTTTGATTCCCTTCCGCCTGGCTGCCCTCGCCGGTGTCATCCTGCTCGCTGTCTACGTTCCCCGTCTGGCCGCGCTCCACGGCGTGAACCCGGACCGTGCGCTCTGGCTTGGCGTCCTCAACCCGGTCCTCCTGATCAACTTCATCGCCAGCGCGCACAATGACTCCTTGATGCTGGGACTGGTTGTTGCCGGACTGTACTTCGCCTCGGTAAAACGGCCTGTGTTGGGAATCGTGCTGATCACGGCCTCGATCGCCATCAAGCCGATTACCTTGATTGCCTTGCCTTTTGCGGGGCTGCTGTGGGCCGGTGCCCGTGCCGGTTGGGGCCGCAGAATGCTCTGTTGGACGGCCACCTTGGGTTTGTCCTTAGGCTTGCTGGCCGCCGCAGGACTGGTGAATGGCCTGGGGTTTGGCTGGCTTGGCGCCCTGCAGACTCCGGGCGCCGTCTGGATCTGGTACGCGCCGGTGGGTTTGCTGGCACACACGGTGGGATTCGTCGTCGGACTTTTCGGCGGTCCAGGCGTTCCGGTGACGGATGTTATCCAGACTGCCGGAACGGCGGTCTCGGCGCTTGCCATCGTCTGGCTCGCCGTTCGGACCCCCGGCCGCGGAATCGGCATGCCCGCGCCGCTCGACGACGAACCCGAGTTCAACAAGACTGTGCTTCGCCGGATGGCCTGGGCATTCGCCGCTGTCGTCGTCCTGGCGCCTGTGATTCAGCCTTGGTACATGGTGTGGCTGCTGGTGTTCTTCACCGTGACGGGAGTCGCGGACGGCGCCCAGCTCCGGACGGTCTTCTATTTGACGGCGTTCTTCACCCTTATTGCCCTGACAGACCAATTGAGTGTCTTCCAGTGGATCCCCATCGAGGTGGTACGCGGAGTGGCCATTGCCATTGCGGTTTCTTTCATCGCCTACTTGGTGTTCTTTGACAAGAAGACCCACGTGCTGTTCCGCCCGCGTCGCGGGATTTTGAAGCTCAAGCCGAAGTCCTGAACCGGATTCAGCCGAGGTGTTTCATGGCTTCACGCAGGGATAGCGGGCTGAGCCTGGTCCTCCGGCTTTCAACGTAGCTCCGCACCCATTGAGGATCGGTCTTGGCGTACTCCCGCAGGGTCCAGCCGATTGCCTTCCTGATGAAGAACTCATGGTCGGCAAGGTTGGCGTCAAGTGCCGCGGCCAGAAGTTCTTGGTCCGTGGCCGACTTTGCCTTGAGCTGGGAGGTGATGGCCGCCCGACGGATCCAGAAGTCCTCGTCGCTTGCCCATGTCCGCAAGAGCGGGGTCAGCGTGCTTCGGTGGTGTTGCAGAAGGGCGCAAATACGGTCGGAGACACCGTCAACGAAGTCCCACCATGCGCCGGTCCGGATGATTTCTTCGTACAGCGGCAGCATCTCCAGATCCTTGGCCACGGACTTGAGCGAGGTCAGATCGATGGCCGCGTAGCGTTCTTCCCGCCATGTGGCTTCCCGCCACAGCAGCCGGACATTGTCACGAAGTTCGGAAGGGGACCCGAAAGGGATTTCCTTCGCGGTCGCGAGGACAATGCGACGGACTACGGGGACCCTGACACCGAGGACAGGCATGGACGATTTCATGTAGGCCTGTGCCGCCTTCGCGCGGTCCGGGTCTGCCTCTGCCTGCAGGCGTTCACGGATGATGGCGATTCTTCGGTGTTCCATACGGCGACTTTAGGACACCCGTGGGCCGGCGCGGACGCGCAACCCTGTTGACCGGGCTGATGGTGCCCATAGAGTGGGTGGAAGGGTTTGTCCGGTGGCCGGTCCGGCCCCCTCTTCTTGATGCTTGGAGGCCTTTGATGTCCATGGTGAAGACGCCAGAAGAGATTGCGCTCATGCGCGAAGCCGGAAGGGTGGTTGCCAACACGCTTTCGGCGGTTCGTTCGCACGCCGGGGTTGGCGTGTCGCTCAAGGAACTGGACGAGGTTGCAGCCGCTTTCATGGAGGCCGCCGGAGCTAAGCCGGCGTTCCTGAACTACCGCCCGCGGTGGGCGTCCACGCCCTTTTCAGGGGTCATCTGCACGAGCGTCAACGACGCCGTGGTGCACGGCATCCCGGACGGGTATGTGTTGCAGGATGGCGATCTGTTGAGCGTCGATTGCGGGGCCTTCGTGGAGGGCTGGTGCGGGGACGCGGCAGTCAGTTTCATTGTGGGCACCTCGGATCCGGTGGACCAGGAATTGATCGATGCCACCGACGCCGCCCTCGCCCGCGGTATCGACGCTGCCCGGATTGGAAACAAGATGGGCGACCTTGCGTACGCCATTGGCGGAGAAGCCAAGCGCAGCGGCTACGGGATCCTCGCCGATCACGGCGGGCACGGCATTGGCCGGACCATGCATGCCGAGCCGAGCGTGCCGAACATGGGGCGGCCCGGCCGCGGCGTGAAGCTCGTGGACGGCTTGGTGATCGCCATCGAGCCGATGTTGATCCTGGGCGGCAGCGACGACTACTACCACGACGACGACCAGTGGACCTTGCGCTCGGCCAACGGCCGCCGTGCTGCGCACAGCGAACATACCGTGGCGATCACCGCGGATGGACCGCTTGTCTTGACGTTGCCCTAGCTGGGTAGTTTCGGCATACGGGACCGGGAAGTCAGCGCCGCAGGCGCATGACCGCCCTTCCGGGCACCGCCGTGGAAACCGTGGAGAAGCCGGCCGCCCCAAACAACTTCACAGTTCCCTGGTAGAGATCGGCCGGACCGGCCTTGGGCCGAAGCGACGGATCAACGGGGTAGCCTTCCACGATGTCGGCGCCATGCGCGAAGGCATGCCCGACGGCGGCCTCCAGCAATGCGCCGGCCACCCCGCTCCGGCGGTGGCCGGGAGAAACCACGAAACAGCTCACCGACCAAACTTCCGCGCCTTCCAGGCCGCCCGTTCCTGCGGCCTTGAGGACTTGGGATCGTTCGATGCGCGGATAGCACTGGCGCGGCTCCACCGCGCACCAGCCCACTGCTTCGCCGCCCCGGAAAGCGAGGACGCCAGGTTCGGGGCCGTCGTCGAATTTGGCTTTGAGCTGTTCCTTCCGTGCCTTGGGGGGAGTGTTCTTCCAATCCTGACCGGCGAGAGCGAACCACCGGCACCAACAGCGCGAAGGCTCGCCGCGGACGCCGAATAGCCTTTCGACATCCGGCCAGCTTGCGGGGCCCGTGATGATGGCTTCGGAAGTGTTTCTCATCCGACCAGCCTAGATACCGGACGCCCTGCCCGCCTCAGTTGGACGCAGAGAATGAAAAACACCCCGGTCCGAAGACCGGGGTGTAACCGATGGCCCAACTCATCCATGAAGGATGTCTCGACTCATCACACAAGTGCCCCAGGAGGGAATCGAACCCCCGACCGTCGGATTAGAAGGCCGCTGCTCTATCCTCTGAGCTACTGGGGCTGGAACCGCACCCAAGTGTATCGCTGGGTTTGGCTAGCCAACAATTCAGGAGGATTGCCGGGCCTTCAGGACCGGGCAGGGGATTCGTACTATGCCTTTGAAAAATACAGGAGAGGTCGGAATATCGTAGAAGTCGGTATCGGACGCGGGTGCACAGAGATTGCGCGCGGTGCGGACGTGCTCGGCCCAGACAGGACCATTGTTTCTGGACGTCGAGGGCGGGAAGTACATCGACGCCAAGAGAAGCGAGAAAGCCATGAGTGCCGCAATGGGTGCAGCACGCCCAAACCTTGCCAACGCGGAAGCAAGCAACGGAACCGTGGCGAGGACGAACATCGTAGGCACTACCGAGTACCTCCCAAACACGAACCTGGCGGGCCAATCCGCCGCCGAGAAGGTTGCGTAATCCAGGTACGGTGCCGGGTTCGAAGCGACGCAGGCAACCCAAATAACCATCGAGGCCGTGATGAAGAACGCGGCCAGCCATTTCTCCCGCGCAGAGCCCAAGATCAGGACAGCCACCGGGACGGCGAGGACGAGGAGGGAGGCCACGATCATCGGAGCAGCTCCGAAGTTCACGATTTGTTGCATGACACCGGACGCGGTGCCGTAGACGATGGGTCCTGCGGTGTTGATGAACCACCCGTAAACCGGGGACCAGGGGTCAAGCTGGTAGCTCGCGCCGCCGCTTGTTCGAGGATGCGTCACCGTCGCAATAACCTGGCAGGCAAGACCCAGGCTGAGACCCGCGCGGGCGGCCCACATGTTTTTGTCCCTCAGCCGGTGAAGGAAGAGCGGAACAAAGACAATCGAGATGATCTCGGTCAAGGAGGCGAGGGCCGCGACGACAAAAAGCATGCCTCCCTCGAGTTTGGACTTTGCCGGTTTCATCAATAGCCAGGGAGTGAGCCAGAGCAGGTACCAGTGCAGGTTCGCGAAGTTTCCAAGAGCTTCAAAAGCGCCGACGTTCACGAAAATGGGAACCGCGGCCCAAGCTACGCGGATCCAGGTGTTGCTGGTCAAGGCTTGGGCGCAGTGGTACGTCATGAGGGCGACGCCGGCCACAGCCGCGCAAGCCAATACAGTAAGCGCAATAGCGTAGTCCTCAAGTGCGAAGAACCGGACAACCACCTCGGCTGCGAGGCGGGGGACGACGTGGAGATAGCCTGCGTACGGCCGGATCGGCGTGAAAGACCGGGTCGGGTTCAAAGCGTCCGTGAGAAACACCGCGCCGTCTTCCGCCCAGACGACGCCTTGGGCCGTTGCTGGGATCCGCCAGAACGACACCAGCGTCAGCAAAATAAGGGCGCCCACATAGGACGCACTTCTAGCCAGAGTAATTTTCACGATCTGTCCCCCAAAGAGCAGGCCCGAGACTGGGCGATCGTACCCAATTTAGATGGCGGTTCCGCATTTTCAAAAACCCGGCCGGTCTTTGTGGGCGGCGCCCCATTCTGCGTCCAACTTGTCCTCCACAATCCGCGTAAGAACAGGGCTATCCACATACGTGGATTTGGTACTCCCGCGGGCGTTCGCGGCACGCGAAGCTGGGAGAGCCAGACAGGCAGCTCAACTCACGTTAGGACAAGACCATGAATGACATCATCACTGTCCGGGGATTCGTTGCCACGGAACCCAAAAGTTCGACGACCCCGGGCGGAACCCGGACGGCATCGTTCCGGCTCGGTTCAACGGAGCGCAGGTTCGACCGTGCCAATGATGTCTGGGTGGATGGCAACACAAATTGGTTCAGCGTCCAGGCGTTCAGGCATCTAGCGGGAAACATTGGCTGCAGCGTCAAGAAGGGCCAGCGGGTCATCGTCGTCGGGAAACTGAAGCTGAGGCAATGGGAACACGACGGCAAGATCTACCACGTCGCCGAAATCGTCGCCGAGTCGGTGGGTCACGACCTCATGTGGGGCTCGGCGAACTTCATCCGGACCACCGGCAGCAACAGCCCGCAGACCATGCCCGCCGCCCCCGAGGTGGAGCCAGAGAACCCATGGCCTTCGGCGGAGGAAGATGCGGAAGGCGACCCGCATGACGACGAGGATGGCAGTGCCGCAGCCGAGCGGGAAGTTATCCTTCCGGCAGGAGAAGGCGATGAGTCGGTTCTCGTTGATACTGAGACGGGAGAACTTGTGGACGCCAAGGTTTGAAATGGAACTGGCCTTGAAATGGAGCCGGTCTTGAAACAGGGGCCGCCGCGGATGCCATGCGGCGCGGCGCGTGGTGTACCGCATGGCAGAATAGCCGGGTGATGAGCAGGGGAAAGCCGCAAAAACCATCTGGACGCCGCCACGCTGCCGGAAGCCCGGGTTTGCTGCTTGCGGTGCCGTTACTTCTGGCCGGACTGGTGGCCGGCTGCACGGCGCCTGCACCAACGGTGTCAAGAAGCACTGGGGTTTCATCGCCCACCCCCTCGACTACAGCCAGCTCCACTCCCGCCGTCACACCCAGTGCTGGCAACCCCTCGGCATTGACTTCGCTCAGCGCGGGCACTGCCGCGCTGAAGCAGACCATGGAGTCCGTACTCAAGACCATTGCCGCGGCAACCCCCAAACCGGCACAAGACGCACTGCGATCACAGCTCGTTTCGGCCGGCATCGCCGACTCTGCCGTAGAGGTGTCCGCGAGCAAGACGCCGACGGGACTGGATGTCGACGCCATCGAGGCCGCGGCCAGGCAGGACAAGGACTGCGTCATGGGTGAGATCAGGGACGGGCAGGTTTCAGTGTCGGTCCTGCCCGTGTTGGCCAGCGGCAAATGCTTCGTCGGGGATTCCCGCTAGCAGGGCCGAATGTGAGTTATGCCTTGCCACCCATTAGATTTAACGGCATGGCGGAATTCATTTACACGATGACCAAGGCTCGCAAGGCCGTTGGCGAAAAACTAATCCTGGACGATGTCAGCATGTCGTTCTTCCCTGGCGCGAAGATCGGTGTCGTTGGCCCGAACGGAGCCGGTAAATCCACGATCCTGAAGATCATGGCTGGTATCGACACACCGTCGAACGGCGAAGCCCGCCTCAGCCCCGGCTACTCCGTGGGCATCCTCCTGCAGGAGCCGCCCCTGAACGAGGAAAAGACCGTCCTGGGCAACGTCCAGGAAGGCGTGGGCGAGATCTACTCGAAGATCCAGCGCTTTAACGCGATCTCCGAGGAAATGGCCAACCCGGATGCAGACTACGACACCCTGCTGGAGGAAATGGGCCACCTTCAGGAAGCCATCGACGCTGCGGATGCGTGGGACATCGATTCCCAGCTCGAGCAGGCCATGGACGCACTCCGCTGCCCGCCGGGCGACTCCGACGTGACGGTCCTGTCAGGTGGTGAGCGCCGCCGCGTGGCGCTCTGCAAGCTCCTGCTGCAGAAGCCTGACCTCCTGCTCCTTGACGAGCCCACCAACCACTTGGACGCCGAAAGTGTTCTGTGGCTCGAGCAGCACCTCTCTTCCTACCCCGGTGCCGTCCTCGCCATCACCCACGACCGCTACTTCCTCGACCACGTCGCCGAGTGGATCTGTGAAGTGGACCGCGGCCGTCTTTACCCCTACGAAGGCAACTACTCCACGTACTTGGAGAAGAAGCGCGCCCGCCTCGAAATCCAGGGCAAGAAGGACGCCAAGCAAGCCAAGCGCCTCAGCGAGGAACTTGAGTGGGTCCGCTCCAACGCCAAGGGTCGCCAGACCAAGTCGAAGGCCCGTCTGGCCCGGTACGAGGAAATGGCAGCCGAGGCTGACCGCACCAGGAAACTCGACTTCGAGGAAATCCAGATTCCGCCGGGACCGCGTCTGGGTGGCCTGGTCCTGGAAGCGAAGAACCTGCAGAAGGGCTTCGAGGACCGGACCCTGATCGACGGGCTTTCGTTCACACTGCCCAGGAACGGCATCGTCGGCGTCATCGGTCCTAACGGCGTGGGCAAGACCACCTTGTTCAAGACCATCGTCGGGCTGGAACCGCTGGACGGTGGCGACCTCAAGATCGGTGACTCGGTCAAGATCTCCTACGCCGACCAGAGCCGTGGCGGTATCGACCCCAACAAGACCCTGTGGGAGGTCGTCTCAGACGGCCTGGACTTCATTCAGGTCGGCCATGTTGAAATGCCGTCCCGAGCCTACGTCGCGGCCTTCGGCTTCAAGGGGCCGGACCAGCAGAAGAAGGCTGGTGTGCTCTCCGGTGGTGAGCGTAACCGCCTGAACCTGGCGCTTACCCTTAAGCAGGGTGGAAACCTCCTGCTTCTTGACGAGCCCACCAACGACCTCGACGTCGAAACCCTCAGCAGCCTTGAGAACGCGCTGCTCGAGTTCCCCGGCTGCGCCGTCGTGGTCTCGCACGACCGGTGGTTCCTCGACCGCGTTGCAACCCACATCCTGGCCTACGAAGGCGACGAGGAAAACCCCTCGAAGTGGTACTGGTTCGAGGGCAACTTCGAGTCCTACGAGGAGAACAAGGTGGAGCGACTCGGCCCGGACGCTGCCAAGCCACACCGTGTCACGCACCGCAAGCTGACCCGCGACTAAATCGGATCGCTCCGCAGAAGGCCGGCGCACTGGATATATCTTCCGGGGCGCCGGCCTTCTTTGCTGCACGGAATCTCGGCCGCGTTGTGGCAGCTACCTGAGCAGCGATTACGGGATCCGGAGCATGCCCTCTTGCGCCACCGTGGCGACATGCTGGCCATCGCGGCTGAAGATCTTGCCCGTGGCAAGTCCGCGGGCGCCTTGGGCGCTGGGGGACTCCTGCACGTAAAGCAGCCACTCGTCGACGCGGACGGGCCGGTGCCACCACATGGCGTGGTCAAGGCTAGCGACGCTCATGCCTGGCGTCATCCAGCTCAATCCGTTCTTGCGAAGCACCGATTCCAGGATGGTGTAGTCGCTCGCGTAGGCCAGGGCGGCCAAATGAAGGTTGGGGTCGTCCGGCATCGGGCCAAAGGTCTTCATCCAGACGGCATTGCTGGCTATCCGGTCTTTGGGCGCTTCGACATAGATTGCGGGATCGACGTGGCGGACATCGAAGGGCCGTTCGAAGGACATGTGGCGGGCGAGCGGGTGGTCGTACTTCTGCAGGAGTTCGGCGGTACTCGGCAGCGTTTCGGGGTCCGGGATTCCGGCCGGCATCAAGGACTGGTGTTCCACGCCCTCCGCCTCGGTCTGGAAGGACGCGATCATTGACAGGATCGGTTGGCCTTCCTGGTAGGCGTGCACCCGCCGGGCCGAGAACGAGCGTCCGTCGCGAAGCCGCTCCACACTGAAAGTGATCGGCTGGTTGGCGTCGCCCGGACGAAGAAAATAGCCGTGCATGGAATGGACCGTCCGATCCTCGTCCACCGTGCGCATTCCGGCCACGAGTGACTGGGCGAGCACCTGCCCGCCAAATACCCGGTGGCGCGGCTGTTTCTGGGAGGGTCCAAGGAAGATGTCCTCGGCTGTCCTCGCGCCGTCGAAGTCGGCCAGGGACAACAGTTCGATGAGGGTGGATGTGGGGTCCTCAAGGGCAACCTGATGTTCCAGGCCGGCGTGCGCGTCAGTCATGGTTCGACTCTAGACGCCACCCTGACCCCTCTCAACCGCGGACATGCCGGTAGAGTCGATGATGTGTCCGATGTATTGACCCAGTCCTTCCATTTCGTCGATCCCCGTGATCTGGCGGATCTCCGCACCTATGTCACGCGTGCCAAGAGCATCGATGATGGCGCCATCCGGCTGCAGGCCTCCGGCCGCGTCCTGGCTGCATATGTGTGCGTCTTGAGGCCGCGCCTCCTGGGCGAAGCGACCCCCACTATTCTCGGGCTACGGACTATCGCCCTTGCCGAAGACGCGCATGCGGACGTCACCGTGACTCTTTCCTCGGTCCTCGACCGCCTGGCGCGTTCCGGTGCCGACGACGTCGAGCTTCCCATCCCGCCGTCGACCGTTTCCGAATCGTGGGCGGGAGTCGGGGCGCCCCGCAGCGGCTGGGAGCCGCTGCGTTCAGTGCCCGACGCCGAACTCAAGTCTGTCGCGAATGCCGGCATTGCCGAGGTGGCCGGGATTGTTCCGGATCAGCCCGGCGCATTGATCGTCAACAACGCGAGGGCCGCGGTGTGGGGACGGGAGATCCCGGGACTCGACGGCGTGCCCGCAGGCGCTGCGTTCGCCGCCTTGGCGCTCGGTTTCCTGGGCGACGGCGAACACCGGCTCTTCCGCAACGGCCGTTGGTTCCGGCTCAGTGGGAGCCGGGGCCACATCCTGGCTCGATCCGGATCAGGCCTGGGCTTCCAGGCCCGCTGAACCCGAGCCTAGGCCCGGCCCGACACACAGCACCGTCCTACAAGCTCAGGGCTGCTGGACCGACGGGCTATTGACCATCGTGAGCGCAGCCCGCTCCATGTAATCCCACAACGTCCCTTCGTGAAGCGGCGACAAGTTGAGCGAATCGACTGCCGCGCGCATGTGGAAGAGCCAGCGGTCCTTGGCTTCGGGCGTCACTTGGAACGGCATGTGCCGCATCCTCAAGCGGGGGTGACCGCGTTCCTCGCTGTACGTGCCCGGACCGCCCCAATACTGCTCAAGAAACATGAGGAACCGCCGCTTTGCGGGGTCGAGGTCTTGTTCCGGGTACATCGGCCGGAGCAACGGGTCTCCCGCTACACCGTCGTAAAAGACATCGATCAGTTTCACGAAAGTCTCGTGGCCACCGATGGCCTCATAGAAACTGTCGGTGTACGCAGGCTGGCTGAACGGATCGTTTTGCATCAACTGACGCCGCTCTGCCGGCTGGGGTGCTGCGGATTCCGGCTGGCTGCCCATGTCACTCACCTGCTTTCTGCTCTCGAATCTTGAGGGCTTCCTTTGAAGTCGGAGGCGCACCGGAGGCGGCGGTTTCGGCAGGCGCCGTCCCTGGAGGTGCAGGCGGAACGTCGTCCGGGACGGTTGAGTCTTCAGGCACGTAATCGCCTTGCGAGCGGTTGCCCACCCGCAGGATTTCTCCGTTGCGCAGATACCAGATGGCCCCGTCTTCAGCCTTGAGCCGGGTGATCCGGAGTCCTACCGATTCAACGGTGCCGATCACTTCAGTGGTTACGATCACATCGCCGATCCCGAACTGGTCCTCGATGGTGATGAAGATGCCGGACAGGAAATCGCGAATGAGCTGTTGGGCGCCGAAGCCAATGGCCACACCCAAAATACCGACGCTCGTGAGCAGCGGGGCAATATCCACATTCAGGTATTTGAGGACGTAGATGATGACAATGACCACCACCACCACGCTGAGCACGCTTGTCAGCAGTGAGCCGATGGTGTGGGCGCGCTGGGCGCGGCGTTCATGGTCGAGCGCCCGGAAAGCCGGCTGGACCCACCTGAAATGCGGTTTCTTGAAGAAGCTGGTGCCCTCTGCCACCCGGCGGGTTATGCGCAGAATGATGAACCGGGCCACAACCCAGACCACCAACCCGATGCCTAGCGTCACGAAGATGGACGCGTAATCGATCTTGGCTGCATCGGCCACGATGTTGTCGGTCGACGAGGCGACGTTCATATGCGGGAATGCTCCTCACGGGATCCAATTGTTCGCCTGGCCCCTGATTGCCGGGCGCTGAACACTCTGTCCACGGTCAACCCTATCGCCGTAGCGTGGCCGGATCCGCATCGTGGTTCTTGGCCGGACGGCCTTCTTGACACCTGATTAGCTGGCGGCCGCCGTCGTGCTCGGCTCATGCAGAACGGGAAAATTGACGCTCCGGGCAATAAAGCACACCTGGTTGGCCTCATGGTGCAGTTTGTCCACGAGGGAAAGATGCGCCGGGTCGGCAACCGTGACGTGCGGCTTCAAGGTGACGTTCTCGAACTGGCCGCTGCCATCGCGATTGAGCCTCATCATGCCCTCGGCGTGATCCACGTAATCGGTCACTACCACCCCGTGCTTGACGGCGACATGCAGGAAAGACAGCATGTGGCACTGCGAGAGGGCGGTGAGGAGCAGTTGTTCGGGGTTGTATCGGCTGCGGTCGCCATGGAAGGTGGGGTCCGAGGAGCCCTTCAGGACGGGCAGGCCGGGGATCTCGACGTCGTGGTCCCGGGTGTAGCCACGGTAGGTGGATGTCCCGGTGCCCAGGTTTCCGGTCCAGCGCACGGTCAGCGAGTAGTGGTGTTCGTCCAGGCTCATGCGGAAAGTCTAGCGGCGGTGCACTCGCGGGCGGCACACGGAAAGGCCCCGGTTCCAGTGAAGCGGAACCGGGGCCTTTCCGTGTGCTATCCGACCGTTTTAGATGTCTGCCGCGCGGGCCTTCAAAGCACGGGCTACGCCGTCGCGGTTTTCTAGCATCATGCGGCGCAGGGCACTGCTATCCGCCGGCAGTTCGGCGAGGAACTTGTCCGTGCGGTCAACCGTGGCCTGCGTTGTCAGTTGCGCAGGGTAGAGCCCGACGACGATTTGCTGGGCCAGCGCATGGGTGCGGTTGGCAACAATCTCCGGAACCGCCTCGAAATACTGTTCCGCGTACGGCTCCAACAGGGAGGTGTCCAGCACCCGGGTGAAGCCCGTGACGGCGGAGCTTTGAATGGCGTTGGAGAGCTCGCCCGTGACCACGATCTTCTTCCACGCGGCGGCCTTGGCCTCGGGTGTGGGAAGGGCCGCCGTCGCCAAGGCGGCGGCGTTCTGGCCATTGGCCGTGTGGTCGCGCTCGAGTTCCGCGTCGATCCGGTCCTGGCCCTGGCGCCCGCCAACCACCAATGCGGTGAGAAGTTCCCAGCGCAAGTCCTGGTCGACCGTCAGGCCATCCAGGACCATGCTGCCGTCCAGGACAGACTGGACTGCGTCGAATTGGGAGCTGCTTGCGGCGAGCAGCGCGAAGGACTTGACGAATTGGAGTTGCGCGTCCGATCCCGCAGCCGCCGTGCTCGAAAGCTCCCAGAGAGCGTCCACCGCGGCCACCGTAGCGGCATCCTTGTGCTCGGCTGCGACGTAGTACGTCAGGGTGGTGGCCAGCTGTCGGAGCTGGGTCTGGATCACTGAGGAATCGGTCTCGGACGCGATGTTCGCCAGGATCAACTCGGCGTAGCCGCGGGCCGGGGTTTCGCCGTCGCGCGCCGCATCCCAGGCCGAGCCCCACACGAGGGTGCGTGGCAGGCTGCCGGCGAAGTCCTTCAGGTGGGCTTTCGCAGTGGCCAAGGATGCGGGGTCGAGGCGCACCTTCGCGTAGGCGAGATCGTCGTCGTTGAGCAGGACCAGGTCCGGACGCGCCTGTCCGGCAAGGGCAGGGACGTCGGTCCGGGCGCCGTCGACGTCGAGCTCCTCCCTGTGGGTCCTCTCAAGCTTGCCTTCGGCTGAGAGGTCGTAGAAGCCGACCGCGAGGCGGTGCGGGCGCAGCGTGGGCTGCTCGTCGATAGCGGTCTGCACGATCGCAAAGGACGTGATGGTGCCGTCGGCGTCGACCTCGATCTCGGGGGAGAGGGTGTTGACGCCGGCAGTCTCGAGCCAGAGCTTGCCCCACTGGTCCAGGTCGCGGCCGCTGGCAGCTTCGAGTTCCTTCATGAGGTCCACAAGCTCGGTGTTCTGCCAGGCATGCTTCTGGAAGTATTCGCGGACGCCGGCCATGAACTGTTCCGGCCCAACCCAGGCGACCAACTGCCGCAGCACGGAAGCTCCCTTGGCGTATGTGATGCCGTCGAAGTTGACCTCGACGTCCTGGAGATCGTTGATCTCGGCAAAAATCGGGTGTGTCGTGGGCAATTGGTCCTGCCGGTACGCCCAGGATTTCTCCACCGAGGCAAAGGTGGTCCAGGCCCGGTCGAATTCGGTGTTTTCGACCGCGGCCAGGTGGGACATGTACTCGGCAAAGGACTCGTTGAGCCAAAGGTCGTTCCACCAGCGCATCGTGACGAGGTCCCCGAACCACATGTGGGCCAGTTCGTGCAGCACGGTGATGGCGCGGCGTTCGATCTGGGCGTCGGTGACCTTTCCGCGGAAGACGTAGCCCTCGAGGATGGTCACCGCGCCGGCGTTTTCCATGGCACCGGCATTGAACTCGGGAACGAAGAGCTGATCGTACTTCTCGAAGGGGTACGGGAATCCGAACTGGGCCTCGAAGAACTCAAAACCCTGGCGGGTCAGTTCGAAGATGTTGTCGGCGTCCAGGTACTGCATGAGGGACTTGCGGGCGAACACTCCAAGCGGAATGACCCGGCCATCGGAGCTCGTGACCTTGCTGCGGACCGATTGGTACGGTCCCGCGATCAAGGCGGTGACGTAGGAAGAGATGCGGGGAGTGGGGGCGAAATGCCAAACCGAGCGCGCCCCGCCGTCGTCCCCGGGAGTGGTTTCCAGCGGTACGGGAGTGGGCGAGTTGGAGATGAGGTCCCAATGCGACGGTGCGGTGACCGTGAAGGTGAATGCGGCCTTCAGGTCCGGCTGCTCGAACACAGCGAACATGCGGCGCGAATCCGGCACCTCGAATTGCGTGTACAGGTAGGCCTCGTTGTCCACCGGGTCCACGAATCGGTGCAGGCCCTCACCGGTGTTCATGTACGGGGCATCGGCGACTACCTTCAGCTCGTTTTCGGCGGCGAGCCCGGGCAGTTGGATGCGCACGCCGTCGGACACCACCGCCGGATCGAGTTCGGTGCCGTTCAGCGTCACGCTGTGCACGGTTTCCGTGATCGCGTCGATGAAGCTCGAGGAACCCTCGACGGCGGAGAACTTCACCACGGTCGTGGAGCCGAAGACCGTGGCGCCCTTGGTCAAGTCGAGGGTGACGTCGTACGAGGTCACGGTGAGCAATTCTGCGCGCTGTCCGGCTTCGGCGCGCGTCAGGTTCAGGCCTGGCAAGGTTTGCCTCCAAGAATGGTTTCGAGAAGCCGGTTGGTTTCAGCCAGCGCCGGCGCTGTGAAGTCATTCTTTCACTTGATTCCGCCTTGGCAAGGAAGCTCGATCACAGTGTCGCCGGCGCGGGGTAGCGTTGGAATATGGGAAAGATGCGCGACTCGCTGGACCTCCGGGCACTCCGCTTTGCAGTGGCATTTCCGCTGCTGCTGGCCGCCGCATTTGCCGTGTGCGCCCTCATGTTGCGCAACAACCTCCCGGATCCCGTGGCCATCGCTTGGAATGCCGACGGCGGAATCAGCTTTGCGCCGTTCCTCGCCTACGTACTCGGCGGAGGAGGGTTTCTGGTCGTCGCGGGTTGGCTGGTGTTCATCCAGGCTGTTCCCCTTGCCCGGCCGGTGATTATGCGCAGGGTCATGATGGGCATGGGCCTCATGGTGACCCTCTTCATTACCTCCGTGCTGGCCGCGGGCCTTGTGGGGCAAACAGGCCTCGCCGACGCCCGAAGCTCGCACGTTGATGCCACGGTCCTTGCCCTCGGCGCGGGTGCCGCACTTCCCTTGGGCGTGGTCATGATGATGGCTTTCAAACCGGACCCGCATTGGACTCCGGAAGACGACGCCGCCCTCGAGGCCGAGCGGATCCGGACGGAAGACCCGGGCCTGGCGGAAGATTCCATGTTGCTGTGGGTCCATGCGCGGAGTTCGGTGTTCGTCATGATCTGTGTGGCCACCTTGTTCCCGGCCATGCTGATCGCGATTGCGCTCCCGTGGTTGGGCGCATTGTTGGCAGTAGTCGCGGTCATCGGAGCGTGTTTCCTGTTTGTCCGGGTGAGGGCGGACAGGAGAGGGGTGCAGGTCTTTGTTGCGGGGGTCCTGCGGGTCCTCACGGTGCCGGCCGTTGACATCGCGGGCGCAGCCGCTCAGGAAGTCAGGGCCGCGGACTTTGGCGGCTGGGGACTCCGGCACCACGGAGGCGCGACGGCCATGCTCGTGAGCAGCGGTCCCGCCGTCGTCGTCCGCCAGGTCAGCGGCCGCAGGGTGGCGTTCAGCGCCGGGACCTCGGCCACTGCGGACCGGCTCGCCGGGATCCTGAACCGCGTCGCGGCACGTGCCCAGCGCGGCGAGCAGCCTCCAGCCCCGTGAGCGCCGGAAGGTCGTCCGGTCTGCCGGCTTCGTCTTAAGAGGTGGGCCGGGGCACGATCCTAGTAACCTAGGAACCGCATCCCTCAACGCCGCGCCCGGCTTTGCCGCGTTCGCGCGCCAGACTGAATGGACTTCCTGTGACCACACCCCGCGTCCACATTGCCACGGACCACGCCGGCATGGAGCTCAGCGCCCACCTCGTAAGCCACTTGACCGCCAAAGGCTACGACGTCGTTGACCACGGCCCCAAGGTGTACGACGCCCTCGATGACTACCCTTCGTTCTGCATCAACGCTGCCACCGCGGTGGTCGCCGACCAAGAGGGCGGCGTTCACGCATTGGGCATCGTCCTGGGCGGATCCGGCAACGGCGAACAAATCGCCGCGAACAAGGTCAAGGGTGTCCGGGCCGCGCTCGCCTGGAACCTTTCGACCGCAAAGCTTGCCCGGGAGCACAACGACGCCAACGTGGTTGCCGTCGGCGGCCGCCAGCACACCGTCGAGGAAGCCACCGAACTGATCGAGGCCTTCCTGGAAGAACCGTTCAGCAACGACGAACGCCACGTGCGCCGCATCGGAAAAATCGCTACCTATGAGAACACCGGCGAAATCGTTGCCTAATGCCTGAAGGGCATTCCATCCATCGCCTGGCGCGCCAGTTCCAGGATGTTTTCGCCGGCCACGTGCTGGAAGTCTCCAGCCCCCAGGGCCGTTTCACCGCGGGTGCGGCGCTTTTGGACCGCCACGAACTGCTCGAAGCGACGGCGCACGGCAAGCAGCTCTTCCTCCGTTTTGACCACGGGGTGCTCCTGCATGTCCATCTGGGTCTCTACGGTGCGTGGAGCTTCGGTGGCGATGAATCCTTCACTGGGGCCTCGAGCATCGGGGCTCCGCGGCGGATCGGCGAACGGGAGAGTTTCTCGCAGGAAGCAGAGCAAGGTGCCGGCGAAGGGGGCGCCAGAAGCTACGCGGGTCCGCCTGAGCCCGTGGGTGCCGTCCGCGTTCGCCTCATTTCAGCGAACGGCTGGGCGGATCTCAGGGGCGCTACGACGTGCGCAGCGATCACCGATGCGGAGGCCGCTGCCGTCCTGGCGCGCCTGGGTCCCGATCCTCTCCACAACCGGCCCGACGATCGCGACGAGTTCGTCCGCCGCTTGCTGCGCCGCAAGACCGCCGTCGGGCTCCTCCTCATGGACCAGGCAATCGTGGCCGGAATCGGCAATATCTATCGCGCGGAGGTGCTGTTCCGCCAGCGCGTTGATCCGTGGACCCCGGGCAGCTCTCTGGGCGCCGAAACCGCCGGACGACTGTGGGATGACACCGTGGCGGCGATGTCCGACGGCGTCCGTGACGGGCGGATTGTTACGACCCCATCGGCTTTGTGGAGCGGCGGGAACGCCGGAGCGCTCGACGGCGAGGCGCACTTTGTCTACAAGCGGCACGGACAGCCGTGCCGGCGATGCGGCGAAACAGTGGGACTGGCCGAGATCGGTGCGCGCAAACTCTATTGGTGCCCCGGCTGCCAGAACTGAAGTGCGCCTTTGGCGGGCGCAAACAGGCGGAAACACGAAGGGCCCCTCATGGAGGGGCCCTTCGTTCTGTGGAGGGGACGACGGGAATCGAACCCGCGTAATCAGTTTGGAAGACTGAGGCTTTACCATTAAGCTACGTCCCCGGGCAAGGCTGCATGGGTCTCTACGAATCCATCAGAGGGTTCCGTGCATCTTTCCGGCGGCTGTTGAAGCCGGATATAACTAAACCTAATTCAGGGGCCAAGTGTCAAATGTGCATTCTCCGGCGAGATGCCCGTAGACTGTCCTGTGCATTCACGGGGTGTAGCTCAGCTTGGCTAGAGCGCCTGCTTTGGGAGCAGGAAGTCGCAGGTTCAAATCCTGTCACCCCGACTCTGTGTGCCTGTTCCGATCCGGAACGCGGCAGAACCCCATCCCACAAAACCAGGAGTACTTAGACTGTGAAGAGCGCTGTCGAGAACCTCACCGCCACGCGGGTCAAGCTCAACGTTGAGGTTCCCTTTGAGGAACTGAAGCCGAGCATCGATGCCGCTTACAAGACCGTTGCTTCGCAGATCCAGGTTCCCGGGTTCCGCAAGGGCAAGGTTCCCTCCAAGCTGGTTGACCAGCGCGTTGGCCGCGGCTACGTCCTGGAGACCGCCATCAACGATGGCCTCAACGGCTGGTACCAGGCTGCCGTCCAGGAAGCCGGCCTCCGTCCGCTGAGCCGTCCCGAGGTTGAGATCACCGAGGTTCCGGACCCGTCCTCGACCGACGGTGAACTGAAGTTCCAGGTTGAGATCGACGTCCGTCCCGAGGTTGAGCTCCCCGACTACGCCGGCATCAAGGTAGAGGTTGCCGCAGCCGATTCCTCCGACGCCGACGTCGACAAGGCCCTCGACGAGCTCCGCGGCCGCTTCGGCACGCTGAAGTCCGTTGACCGCCCGGCCGCCGATGGTGACTTCCTGACCATCGACATCACCGCCACGATCGACGGCGCTGAGATCGACTCCGCCACCGGCCTGTCCTACCAGGTTGGCGCAGGCACCATGCTTGAAGGCCTCGATGAGGCCGTCACCGGCCTTTCTGCCGAAGAAGAAGCAATCTTCGACACCACCCTGGTTGGCGGCGAGCACGCCGGCGAAGCAGCCCAGGTCAAAGTTGTTGTCAAGACCGTCAAGGAGCGCGAGCTTCCTGAGGCCAACGACGACTTCGCCCAGTTGGCATCCGAGTTCGACACCCTCGCCGAACTGCGTGAAGACCTTGCCAAGCAGGCCGCTGAGTCCAAGGTCGTCGGCCAGGGCGTCGAAGCCCGTGACAAGGTCCTGGACAAGCTCGTGGAGCTCATCGAGGTTCCGGTTCCGGACTCTGTAGTCGAAGAGCAGCTCGAAGCGCACTTCAACCCGGAGAACGCCCACGGTGAAGGCGATCACGACACCGAGGAACACCGCGCCGAGGTCAAGGCCAACACCGCCCGCGCCTTCCAGAACGAGATCATCCTTGACGCCATTGCCGACAAGGAAGAAGTGAGCGTCAGCCAGAACGAGCTGATCGACTACATCGTCACCACGGCAAGCCAGTACGGCATGGACCCGAACCAGTTCGCCCAGATCATCGATCAGAGCGGCCAGGTTCCCATGATGGTTTCCGAGGTCCGCCGCCGTAAGGCTCTCGCAGTTGTCCTCGGCCAGGCCGAGGTTGTCGACTCCGAGGGCAACAAGGTCGACCTCAGCGACTTCGTGCGCCCCGCGGGCGAAGAGGCCTCCGGCGAGGAAGCCGAAGAGGCGGCTGTTGTTCCGAGCGACGACCCCGCCGCAGTGAAGTTCTAGTTTCAACTCAAGCCGCCCCCGGATCATGGATCCGGGGGCGGCTTGGTTTAAGCCCCGGAACCGTGCAAAGTACGCCCTTCCGCAATCGTGCGCCGTCAGCGAACAGCGCGATTTGGGAGAACAAATCGCCGTGGAAAACGGTTAGTGTCCAAGTAGTGAAGATCAGGGATGGCAAGTTCAGCAATGGCCCTGTCACCAGCGAGAGGTAAGTACTTATGTCACAGCACGCAGAGGCCCCCAGGATGGCAACCGTCGATCCAGCGGCCCAGGACAACTACATCTACAACCGCCTGCTGAAAGAGCGCATCATCTGGCTCGGATCCGAAGTCCGTGACGAAAACGCCAACGCGATCTGCTCCCAGCTCCTCCTCCTCTCGGCTGAAGACCCTGAGAAGGACATCTACCTCTACATCAACTCGCCTGGCGGCTCCGTGACCGCCGGCATGGCTATCTACGACACCATGCAGTTCATCCCGAACGACGTCGTGACGGTTGCCACCGGCCTCGCGGCCTCCATGGGCCAGTTTCTCCTTTCCTCGGGCACCAAGGGCAAGCGCTACGCCACGCCCAACGCCCGCATCCTGATGCACCAGCCTTCCGGCGGCATCGGTGGCACGGCGTCGGACATCAAGATCCAGGCGGAGCTGATCCTTCACATGAAGAAGGTCATGGCCGAGCTGACAGCCGAACAGACCGGACAGACCGTGGAGACCATCCTCAAGGACAACGACCGCGACAAGTGGTTCACGGCCACCGAAGCGCTCTCGTACGGCTTCTTCGACAAGATCTCCGCCCACGCAGGCTCTGTGGCCGGTGGCGGCGGAACGGCCAACTCGTCGAATTCCGAGAAGTAACCGGCACCAAGAAACATTCAGATCAGGAGCAATGAAAATGAACTACAACTTTGGATGGTCTGCCGGTAATCTCCCGTCCAGCCGCTACGTCCTCCCGCAGTTCGAGGAGCGCACGCCCTACGGCTTCAAGCGCCAGGACCCGTACACGAAACTCTTCGAGGACCGCATCATCTTTCTCGGTGTGCAGGTTGACGACGCTTCTGCCGACGACATCATGGCCCAGCTGCTGGTGCTCGAGTCCACGGACCCGGACCGCGACATCACGTTGTACATCAACTCCCCGGGTGGCTCGTTCACGGCCATGACGGCGATCTACGACACGATGACGTACATTCGTCCGGAGATCCAGACCGTGTGYCTCGGCCAGGCGGCCAGCGCGGCGGYTGTGCTGCTCGCGGCAGGTACGGCGGGCAAACGCCTCGCCCTGCCCAACGCCCGGGTCCTGATCCACCAGCCGTCGCTGTCCGGCGGCCAGGGGGGCCAGGCTTCCGACCTCGAGATCCAGGCCGCAGAAGTCATGCGCATGCGCTCATGGCTTGAGGACACGCTGGCCAAGCACTCCGGTCGGACGCCGGAACAGGTCAACAACGATATCGAGCGCGACAAGATCCTCACCGCTGCCGAGGCAATGAACTACGGATTGATCGACCAGGTGCTCGATTCCCGCAAGATCAAGCCCCAGGCTATCGCCAGGTAACTGGCCAAAACTCGACGCCGGTGCGGTTCAGGAAATATGGACCGCATCGGCGTTCTGTTTCAACCCAAGCAGCCCATTGTGTCCTACAGTGGAAGTTGTCATGGTGGCGCCCCCGCTGCGATCGGCGCGAAATCGCGGATAGGTACGGGGCTGCACCACCCGCATGAAACGAAGGGATTCCCACATGGCTCGGATTGGCGAGAGCACGGATCTGCTGAAGTGTTCTTTCTGCGGAAAGAGCCAAAAGCAGGTTCGGAAGCTGATTGCCGGGCCCGGCGTGTACATCTGCGACGAGTGCATCGAACTCTGCAACGAGATCATCGAAGAGGAGCTCGCCGAAGTATCGGATCTCGGTAGCTTCGAGTTGCCCAAGCCGCGGGAGATCTTCGACTTCCTCCAGGAATACGTCGTTGGGCAGGAGCCCGCGAAACGCTCCCTCGCCGTCGCGGTCTACAACCACTACAAGCGCATCCAGGCGGGCCACGCACCGAAGACCGGCCTCGGTGAAGGTGGACACCATGAGGACGTGGAGATCGCCAAGTCCAACATCCTGCTGATCGGTCCCACCGGCTGCGGCAAGACCTACTTGGCACAAACCCTTGCCCGCCGCCTGAACGTACCCTTCGCCGTTGCCGACGCCACGGCCCTGACGGAGGCCGGATACGTTGGCGAAGACGTCGAAAACATCCTCCTGAAGCTCATCCAGGCCGCCGACTACGACGTCAAGAAGGCCGAACAAGGCATCATCTACATCGACGAGATCGACAAGATTTCGCGCAAGAGCGAGAATCCGTCCATCACGCGCGATGTGTCCGGCGAGGGTGTGCAGCAGGCGCTTCTTAAGATCCTCGAAGGCACAGTGGCCTCGGTTCCGCCCCAGGGCGGACGCAAACACCCGCATCAGGAATTCATCCAGATCGACACCACCAACGTGCTGTTCATTGTGGCCGGTGCGTTCGCCGGGCTCGAGGACATCATTGGATCGCGGTCCGGCCGCAAAGGCATAGGCTTCGGGGCCCCGCTCAACGAGGTCAAGGACAACGTGGACAGCTACGGCGAGGTGATGCCGGAGGATCTGCTCAAGTTCGGGCTGATTCCCGAATTCATCGGGCGCCTGCCCGTGATCACCACTGTGTCCAACCTTGACCGTTCCGCGCTCATCCAGATTCTCTCCAAGCCCAAGAACGCCCTGATCAAGCAGTACCAGAAGATGTTCCAGCTGGACGGCGTGGAGCTTTTGTTCGACGACGACGCCCTGGACTCGATCGCGGACCAAGCCCTTGAACGTGGCACCGGAGCCCGCGGCCTGCGTGCCATCATGGAGGAAGTGCTGCTACCGGTCATGTTCGACCTGCCAAGCAGGGACGACATCGCCAGCGTCGTCATCACTGCCGATGCCGTGAACAAGAAGGGCCAGCCCACCATGATCGCGCACGAGGTCATTGCGAAGCGTCGGAATAAGTCCGCCTAGCCAGAGGTTGGCATGATTGGTGCCGGACACCGTTTTCGTCCGCCTACCCGCGCCCCTTACGCCTATCGAAGGAGTTCCCTGTGCCCGAGCAGACCGCCAACAAGGTCGATTTCTGGTTCGATCCCATGTGCCCATTTGCCTGGGTGACATCCCGCTGGATCGGTGAAGTGGAAGACGTCCGCGGCATCGAGACCAACTGGAACGTCATGAGTCTCTCGGTCCTCAACGAAGGCCGCGAACTGCCTGCCGAATACACCGAGAAGATGAAGCAGGGCTGGGGACCTGTCCGGGTCATCATTGCCGCCCGCGAGCTGCACGGAGACGAATACGTCAAGCCGTTGTACGACGCGATGGGGTCCCTCATCCACCACGAAGGCATCAAGGATTTCGCCGAGGTCATCTCGAAGGCCCTGGCTGAAACCGGCCTTCCCGCCGAGTTGGCACGCTTCGCCGATTCCGAGGAATACGACGTCCAGCTGCGTGCAAGCCATGAATCGGGGATCTCCTTGGTGGGCCAGGATGTTGGCACCCCCGTGGTCGCCGTCAACGGCACGGCCTTCTTCGGTCCTGTCCTCACCCGTATTCCCCGTGGCGAGGAAGCCGGCCGGATCTGGGACGCCACCGTCACCTTGGCCGGGTACCCGCACTTCTTCGAACTCAAGCGCAGCCGCACGGAAAGCCCGGAATTCAACTAGCCCGGAATTCAACCAGCTTGAGCCGTGGGCCAGGCTATTTCAGGAACCGCGACGTTCGACGGTCTGCGAGGATCTTTCCGTTTGTCTGGCAGCCAGGGCAATACTGCAATGACGTGTCGGCAAAGGACACCTCGCGGATCGTGGTCCCGCACACGGGGCAAGGCTGGCCCGCCCTGCCGTGGACCCGCATGGTGTTCCGCTTGGTGTCCTTGAGTTCGCTTGACGCTTTCCCGACGGCGGCGGCCACAGCCGCACCCAGGACGCTTTCGATGGACTCATAGAGGACACGGGTGGTGTCCTTGTCCAGCGACTTGGCGATCGCGAACGGTGAAATCCTGGCTGCGTGAAGGATCTCGTCGCTATAGGCGTTCCCGATGCCCGCGATGACGCCTTGGCTCCGAAGGACTCCCTTGATCTGGTGCGCGTTTGTGGAAAGGATTCCGGCCAAGGTCTCCTCCGTGAAGGCCGGGCTCAGCGGGTCCGGGCCAAGCGTCGCTATTCCCGGAACGTCCAGGGGCCTGCGCACCACGTATACGGCCAGGCTTTTCTTCGTCCCGGCCTCCGTCAGGTCCACTCCGACGTGGGTTGAACCGTCGCTCTTGGTGAAGCCAATCCTTGCCGCGATATTGCTGCCGCCCATCCGAAGCTGGGTCTGCGATGGCTGCTCCGTGTAGCGGAGCCACCCGGCCTTGGCGAGGTGGAAGATGAAATGGATGCCTTCGGCGTCGAGGCTGACGAACTTTCCGAAGCGTTCCACACCGACGATCTTGCGACCCTCCAGCGCTGAGTAAGGGGGATCGGCTGTCTTCAGCACGGCAAAAGAGGTGATCTGGATCTTCGTCAGTTCGGCACCGAGAAGATTCCTGCCCAGAAAGGCAGTCAGCCCGGCCACCTCGGGAAGTTCTGGCATAGCAACACTGTGCCACAAAGCACCGGCACCCAGAACCCCGGAGGCCCGCAGCGAGGCCTCCGAATTACATGCCAGTAGTTCCTGAAGGGGGCTTGTGCTGGCCGGGGAGCGGGTCAAGAATAGAACTTACCCACTTCGAAAGAAGAGGGACACGGAAACCAGAGATTCAGTGATATGCATCTGACGCAGCCTTCGGCAAAGTTGGATGCAAGCTACCAGTGACGAGGTAGGAAGACCTGAAAGTCCGAGGATTCCGCCAGACTGCCAAGACGTCACCGGGCAGCCGAAAAGTCGAAGCCCCACCAACGGCTAAACGCTGATGGGGCTTCCCCTTTGCCCTGAAATCCCAAGTGCCTGGAACTTCCCGGGCGGCCCGGAAAAACTCCCGGGCTCTTCCAAACTACGCCTGGGCGGGTTCCTCGGCAGGCGCCAGGACTACGTCGCTCACCGTGAGTTCGCCGTCCCCGGCTACCAGTGAAATCTCCTGGGCGTTGGCCGCGGCCTTCAGGTCTCCCAGTCCGGCTTCCAGCTGTGCCACAAACGACTCGGTAGCGGTGATCGTGGCTGACAGGACCTCGGTGCGCTGCTTGACCTTGGCCTCGGACTTGGCCTTGCGGATGCCGCTCAGCGCGATGCCGACGGTGCCCAGCATGGTGGTGTCGCCGTCGACGATTTCCACTGCTGCCGGCCACGCCGCGCGGTGGACCGAACCCGTGCGCCACCAGCTCCAGACCTCTTCGGTGGCGAAGGGCAGGAACGGCGCGAACAGCCGCAACAGCGCATCCAGCGTGGTGGCAAGTGCAGCAAGCACGGATGCCTGCTCGGTCTCGCCGGCCGCACCGTAGGCGCGGTCCTTGATGAGCTCCACGTAGTCGTCCGTGAACTGCCAGAAGAACGATTCCGTGATCTGCAGGGCGCGGGCGTAGTCGTAGTTGTCGAACGCCTTGGTGGACTGTGCCACGACATCGGCCAGCTGCGCGAGCAATGCCCGGTCTAAGGGGTTGCTCAGGACGGAAAGGTCCGCGCCGACCACCGAGTTCTCCGTGGCGCCCAGGTTCAACACGAACTTGGAGGCATTGAGCAGCTTGATGGCCAGGCGGCGCCCGATCTTCATCTGGGCGATCTCGTAGGCGGTGTCCGCGCCGAGCTTGGCCGAGGCGGCCCAGTAACGGACGGCGTCGGAGCCGAATTCGTTCAGGACGTCGGTGGGAACAACCACGTTGCCCTTGGACTTGGACATCTTCTTGCGGTCCGGGTCCAGGATCCAGCCCGAGATGGCGGCGTGCTTCCACGGCGCGCTGTCCTGCAGGGCATCTGCCCGCACGGCCGAGGAGAAGAGCCAGGTGCGGATGATGTCGTGGCCCTGCGGCCGGAGGTCGAAGGGGTAGACCTTGCCGAACAGTTCCTCGTCACGGCTCCAGCCGCCCACGATCTGCGGGGTCAGCGAAGACGTGGCCCAGGTGTCCAGGACATCCGCGTCGCCGATGAAGCCATTGGGCTGCTCGCGCTGGGACTCGTCGAAGCCGGGGGCCGCGTCCGCCGCAGGGTCCACGGGAAGGGACTCGTCGGATGGCAGGATCGGGTTCTCGTAGTCCGGGTTGCCCTGGGCATCCAGCGGGTACCAGACGGGGATCGGCACACCGAAGAAGCGCTGGCGTGAAACGAGCCAGTCACCGTTCAGCCCGGAAATCCAGTTCTCGTAGCGGGAACGCATGAACGACGGGTGGAACTCGATCTCGTGTCCGCGCGCGATCAACCGCTCGCGGCGGTCCTCGTCCCGTCCGCCATTGCGGATGTACCACTGGCGCGAGGTGACAACTTCAAGGGGCTTGTCGCCCTTTTCGAAGAAGTTCACGGGGTGCGTGATCTTCTTGGGCTCGCCATCCAGCAAATCGGCGGCGGCGAGAAGCTCGACCACCGCCTCCTTGGCAGAGAACGCAGTCTTGCCGGCAATCGCCGCGTAGGCTTCCTTGCCGGCGTCGGTGGTGATCCACTCGGGTGTCTCGGCGATGATGCGGCCGTCGCGGCCCATGATGGCGCGGGTGGGCAACTGCAGCTCGCGCCACCAGGTGACGTCGGTCAGGTCGCCGAAGGTACAGACCATGGCGATGCCGGAACCCTTGTCCGCCTTGGCGAGCGGATGGGCTTTGACCTCGAGTTCGACGTCGAACAGGGGAGACGTGACGGTCTTGCCGAACAGCGGCTGGTAGCGCTCGTCGTCGGGGTTCGCCACCAACGCGGCGCACGCGGCGAGGAGTTCCGGACGTGTTGTCTCGATGTAGATCTTCTCGCCGTCAGCGGTGAAGAAAGGGTAGCGGTAGTACGCGCCGGCAACCTCGCGGTCCTCGAGTTCGGCCTGCGCGACGGCGGTACGGAACGTCACGTCCCACAGGGTGGGGGCCTCGGCCATGTAGGCGTCACCGGCGTTCAGGTTCGCGAGGAAGGCACGCTGGGACACCGCACGGGAGGTGTCGTCGATGGTGCGGTAGGTGAGGTCCCAGTCAACGGACAGGCCGAGTGTCTGGAACAGGTTCTCGAAGACCTTTTCGTCTTCGACGGCGAGTTCCTCGCAGAGTTCGATGAAGTTCTGGCGCGAGACGACGTCGAAATCGCGCTGGTTCTTGGCCGGCTGTGCCGGCGGGCGGTAGTCGGCGTTGTAGGGAATGGCGGGATCGCAGCGGACGCCGTAGTAGTTCTGGACGCGGCGCTCGGTAGGCAGCCCGTTGTCGTCCCAGCCCATCGGGTAGAAGACGTTCTTGCCGGTCATGCGCATGTAGCGGGCCTGGACATCCGTCTGCGTGAACGAGAACATGTGGCCCACGTGGAGCGAACCGGATGCGGTGGGCGGGGGAGTGTCGATCGAGTAGACCTGCTCCCGGGTGGTGTCCGGGTTGAACTTGTAGGTTCCTTCGTCCAGCCAGCGCTGCGTCAGGGCAGCCTCGAGGCCTTCAAGGGCCGGCTTGTCGGGAACGTTGATGGGGGCGGTGGCGGGCGTGTCTGTACCCTGCGTTGATTCAGCCATGGGCCAATTGTTTCATGGCGCCCTTTGTTCCGTGGCACGCAGGGGTGCAGTAGCATGCGGGCCATGACGGAACTCAAGGACGTTTTGGTTATCAAGCGCATCTATGACGAAGCAGCGGACGACGACGGCTACCGGGTTCTGGTCGACAGGCTGTGGCCGCGAGGGGTATCCAAGGAACGCGCCCACCTGGATCTCTGGCTCAAGGAGATCGCTCCCTCGCCGCCCCTCCGTACCGAGTTTGCCCATATGCAGGAGCGATTCGAGGACTTCCGCCGCTCGTACCAGGCTGAGCTGGAACAGAATCCCGCCGTGGAGCAGCTGCTGGAGCTGGCGGCCGCGGAAAAGCGCGTCACGCTGCTCTACGGCGCCAGGGACCCTGAAATCAATCACGCCCGCGTCCTGGTGGAGTTTCTGCTGGGCGCCGCCAAGACGGACACATGACCACGCCGCAGCATCCGCGCTTCGCGCGGGCCTACGCCCGGGCGGTTCCGGCGATAAACCTGCGCGGCGGCACCGAACACCGGCGCACCCTGCTGGCTGGCCTGCGAGGCCGCGTCATCGAGGTCGGCGCCGGCGAGGGCTCGTCGTTCGGCCTGTACCCGGCCACCGTGGAAAGTGTCCTCGCGGTTGAACCTGATGACTACCTCAGGGAACTTGCTGGATCCAAGGCAGGGCTTGCCGCAGTGCCGGTCACGGTTGTTCCCGGAACCGCCGAAAATATTCCAGCGGCCGACGGCGAGGCGGACGCCGTCGTAGTCAGCCTTGTCCTCTGTAGCGTCGCGGACCAGGCGGACGCGCTGGCGGAAATCCGCCGGGTGCTTCGGCCCGGCGGAACCCTGGCGTTCTACGAGCACGTGCGCTCGGACAAGCGGTTTCTCGCTGCCGTCGAAGATCTTCTCACTCCGGCCTGGCGGCACATGGCCGGAGGCTGCCATCCCAACCGCAACACCCTGCACGCGATCGGCGCAGCCGGCTTCCAGGTGCTGCACAGTGAGCGTTTCGGCTTCTCCGCCGGCCCGCTGTCTCCGTCGATCGCCCACATCCTTGGGCGTGCGGTTTCTCCCGGTGAACCGCGTTAGGGTGGTGCCATGACTGAGGAAGTACAGACGAAGACCGCAGTAGTGACCGGCGCCAGCACGGGAATCGGCGAAGCCACGGTGAGGGCCCTCACCGCCGAGGGTTGGAAGGTATTCGCCGTCGCCCGCCGTGCCGAGCGGCTTGAGGCACTCGGCGCCGAGAGCGGCGCCGTGCCGTTCGCCGCGGACATCACCAACGACGACGACGTCGCGGCCTTGCTCTCAGCCGTCACCGAGGCAGGGGGAGCGGACACGCTCATCAACATTGCCGGCGGTGCGCGGGGCGCCGACACCCTGGCCAATGCCCAGACCGAGGACTGGGACTGGATGTACCAAGTCAACGTGCTCGGCACCCTGAAGCTGACCCGGGCCTTCCTCCCGATGCTGCGGGCCAACGGCGAGGGCACCGTTTTGAACCTGACGTCGACGGCGGGATTCACGGCCTACGAAGGCGGCGGCGGGTACAACGCGGCCAAGTTCGCCCAGCACGCCATGACCGGCGCCCTGCGCCTGGAGGAAGCCGAGAACAACATCCGCGTCATCGAGGTGGCACCCGGCCTCGTCCGCACGGAGGAATTCGCTCTCAACCGCCTCGGCGATGCCACCGCGGCAGCCAAGGTATACGCCGGCGTCGAGAAGCCGCTCACCCCGGAGGACGTCGCCGACGTCGTCAAGTACGCGGTCTCATTGCCGCACCACATCAACCTGGACGAGATCATCGTCCGCCCTGTGGCGCAGGCCGCTACCCACAAGTTGATCCGCAAGGGCTAGGGTCCCGGCGTCGCCGACGCCCGCGCGGCAGCCCAAGTGGAGCTCGCAGTGCCGCTGCCGCTAGACTTGTGGCACAAGCTTTGACCCGGACATCACCGGTGAGCTTCCGGAAGAACGCCCCCGCCACCCCGGGGGTCAGTAGAACCGGACGGGTAAGCCCGTCACAGCAGCAATGAGCGGCCGACGCCGGAACAGCTCCTCTTCGAAGGGGCCGCGCCAGCGGCGGTAAGTGAGGTGGTACCGCGGTACCGGCGCTGTTGGAAACAACGCAGCTGGCGCCGTCCTCGCATCCTGAATGAAACTTTGTGTTCACCGGCTCAACCCAGGATGAAGAGATGACGTATTACCCCAAGGCCTCCACAGCTCTCTCCGGCACCCCACGAGGGGTGTCCGCCTCCGTGAAGTTCCCGGAGATCGAAGAGCGCATCCTCAAGTACTGGGATGAAGACGGCACCTTCCAAGCCAGCATCGACAACCGCAGCGCGGACCTGCCCGGAGGGCACCCCGGCAGTAACGAGTTCGTCTTCTATGACGGTCCTCCCTTCGCCAATGGACTGCCCCACTACGGCCACCTCCTGACCGGCTACGCCAAGGACCTGGTGGGCCGCTACCAGACCCAGCGCGGCAAGCGCGTCGAACGGCGCTTCGGCTGGGACACCCACGGCTTGCCCGCCGAACTCGAGGCCATGAAGCAACTGGGCATGACGGACAAGACCCAGATCGAAGCGATGGGCATAGACAAATTCAACGACGCCTGCCGTGCCTCGGTCATGAAGTACGCGGACGAATGGAAGAGCTACGTCACGCGGCAGGCACGCTGGGTGGACTTCGACAACGACTACAAGACCCTCAACGTCGAGTACATGGAGTCTGTCCTTTGGGCCTTCAAGCAGCTCCACGAGAAGGGCCTCACCTACAACGGGTACCGCGTCCTGCCGTACTGCTGGAAGGACGAGACGCCGCTGTCCAACCATGAGTTGCGCATGGATGACGATGTCTACAAGAACCGCCAGGACCAGACCGTCACCGTGACCTTCCCCATCAAGGCAGGGGAGTCGGAACTCTCCAAGTCCCTTGAAGGCGTGCAGGCGCTCGCGTGGACCACGACCCCCTGGACGCTGCCCACCAACCTGGCGCTCGCCGTCGGGCCCGACATTTCTTACGCGGTGGTTCCGGCCGGTCCCAACGGGATCAAGGCCGCCTCCGCGGAGGCTCCGGTGACGGGCGGCTTCCTGCTGGCCGCCGATCTTCTCGGCACCTACGCCAAGGATCTGGGGTACGACGACGGCGCTGCCGCTACCGCCGCCGTCACGGCAAGCTACACGGGCACCGAGTTGGCCGGCCTGGAGTACGAGCCGCTCTGGGACTACTTCTCCGATACCGAGAAGTACGGCACCCAGAACGCCTGGCGTTTCCTCGTGGCGGACTACGTCACCACCACCGACGGTACGGGCATCGTCCACCAGGCTCCGGCCTACGGCGAGGACGACCAGAAAGTCTGTGAGGACGCGGGCATCCCCGTGGTCCTTTCCGTCGACGAGGGCGCCAAGTTCCTCCACCTGTTCGCGCACGGACCGCTCGCCGAAATCTCCGGGCTGCAGGTGTTCGATGCCAACAAGCCGATCACCCAGGCACTGCGTTCCGGCGGTCGCTTGGTTCGCCAGGCCAGTTACGAGCACAGCTACCCGCACTGCTGGCGCTGCCGCAACCCCCTGATCTACCGTGCCGTGTCCTCCTGGTACGTGGAGGTCACCAAGTTCAAGGACCGGATGTCCGAACTGAACCAGGAGATCAACTGGATCCCGGGCAACGTCAAGGACGGACAGTTCGGCAAGTGGCTGGCCAACGCCCGCGACTGGTCCATCAGCCGCAACCGCTACTGGGGCTCGCCCATCCCGGTGTGGCAGTCCGACGACCCCGAGTACCCGCGCACGGACGTTTACGGCTCCCTCGCCGAGATGGAGGCCGATTTCGGCCGCCTTCCGATGAACAACGACGGCCAGGTCGACCTGCACCGCCCGTTCATCGACGAACTGACCCGGCCCAACCCGGACGACCCGCGCTCGCCTGAAGAGGGCCAGTCCACCATGCGCCGGGTGGAGGACGTCCTGGATGTCTGGTTCGACTCGGGCTCCATGCCCTACGGGCAGGTGCACTATCCGTTCCAGAACGAGGAATGGTTCGACACCCACAACCCTGCCGACTTCATCGTCGAGTACATCGGGCAGACCCGCGGCTGGTTCTACATGCTGCACATCCTGTCCACGGCACTCTTCGACCGGCCGGCCTTCCGGAATGTGATCAGCCATGGCATCGTGCTGGGTTCGGACGGGCAAAAGATGTCCAAAAGCCTGCGCAACTACCCGGACGTCTCCGAGGTCCTGGACCGCGACGGCTCCGACGCCATGCGCTGGTTCCTGATGTCCAGCCCCATCCTGCGGGGCGGCAACCTCGTGGTCACCGAACAGGGAATCCGCGAGGGCGTCCGCCAAGTCATCCTGCCGCTGTGGAACGTGTACAGCTTCTTCACGCTGTACACGAACGCCTCCCACACAGTGGATGGGACAGCCGCCGGCTATGACGCCAAGCTGCGCTACGACGGCTACACGGACACCATGGACCAGTACTTGCTGGCAAACACCGGTGACCTCGTCCGCAACGTCACCTCCAGCCTGGACGAATACGACATTTCCGGGGCTTGCGATGAACTGCGCAGCTACCTGGATATGCTCACCAACTGGTATGTCCGCCGCAGCCGCCAGCGCTTCTTCGATGAGAACACCGACGCCTTCGACGCCCTCTACACGGCGCTCGAAGCGGTCTGCCGAGTCTCGGCGTCGCTCCTTCCTTTGGTTTCCGAGGAGATCTGGCGCGGCCTGACCGGCGGGCGCTCCGTGCACTTGGCTGACTGGCCCGAGGCGTCGCTGTTCCCGGCGAACCCGGAACTCGTCGAGGCGATGGACCGGGTCCAGCAGATCTGCTCCACCGGTTCCAGCCTGCGCAAGGCCGCCAACCTCCGCGTTCGCTTGCCGCTGCAGGAACTCACTGTGGTGGCACCCGGTGCTGATGCGCTGGCAGGTTTCGCCGCCGTCGTTGCGGATGAACTGAACCTGCGTTCCGTGCGCCTCCTCGACGCCGCCACGGCGTCGCCGGAGGAATTCGGCATCGAGCAGAAACTCGTGGTCAATGCCCGCGCGGCAGGTCCGCGACTGGGCAAGAACGTCCAGCAGGCCATCAAGGGTTCCAAGTCCGGCGACTGGTCTGTTTCCGATGCAGGAGTGGTCACGGCGGGCGGCCTCGAGCTGGAACCGCAGGAGTACACGCTCGAGACTGTCGTCGCGGAATCTGCTGACGGCTCGTCCGCGGCCGTCGCTGTCCTTCCGGGCGGCGGCTTCGTGGTCCTGAACACCGAAGTCACCCCGGAACTGGCAGCCGAAGGCCTGGCTCGCGACATGGTCCGCGCCATCCAGCAGGCCCGCAAGGACGCAGGACTCAACGTGAGCGACCGCATCCACACCACGGTCTTGGCCGTCCACGACGTCGTTGACGCCTTGCGCGCCAACGAAGAGCTGGTCAAGACCGAAACCCTGTCCCTCAAGCTCGACCCCGTCGTCTCCGGCGACGCCGCCGAGCCGCAGATCACCGTTACCAAGATCGAGGCCTAGTACATGAGCGACGAATTCTCCGTAGAAAGCGTCTACGCCGAACTCCTGGGCCGCGCCCCGGAAAACAAAATGGAGCCGCGGCTCGCGCCCCTGTACCGGGCGATGGATGTGCTGGGGGAGCCCAACAAGGCGTTCCCGATCATTCACATCACGGGCACCAACGGCAAGACCTCAACAGCCCGGATGATCGAGGCCGGGCTTCGTGCCCACGGATTGAGCACAGGCCGCTATACGAGTCCGCACCTGTCGAAGGTCACCGAGCGCATCAGCATCGACGGCGAGCCGGTTTCGGACGAGACCTTTGTCCGGATCTGGGACGAGATCCGTCCGTACCTCGAAATCGTGGACAAGGAGCTCGAGGCGGATGGCCAGCCCAGGCTCACGTACTTCGAGTGCCTGACCATCCTGGGCTTCGCGATCTTCGCGGACCAACCCGTGAACGTCGCCGTGATTGAAGTGGGGCTCGGCGGCATCACCGACGCCACGAATGTGGGCGATGGACAGGTTTCCGTGGTGACGCCGATTTCGCTTGACCACACGGATCTCCTCGGCGATACCACCGAGGACATTGCCCGCGAGAAGGCCGGAATCATCAAGCCCGGCGGCTTCCTGATCAGCGCGGCCCAGCCGGTGGACGCCGCGCAGGTGCTCCTTGAGAAGGCGCGGGAGGTTGGGGTGCCGTTCCGCTTCGAAGGCGTCGAATTCGGCGTCGAGACCCGCAGCGTTGCCGTCGGAGGCCAAGTCCTGACCATCCAGGGGCTCGCGGGCCGCTATGAGGACCTGCTGCTTCCCTTGCACGGCGCCCACCAGGCCGAGAACGCGGCCGTCGCGGTCGCGGCCCTGGAAGCGTTCTTCGGTGGCGGTGAAAAAGAGCTCGACGGCGACCTCCTGCGCGAAGCGTTCGGCAGCGTCACGTCGCCTGGCCGTCTTGAAGTGGTGCGCACCGCTCCGACGATCATCGTGGATGCGGCCCACAACCCTGACGGCATCCGCGTCTCGGCCGAGGCAATTGAAGAGGCCTTCAGCTTCAGCAAGCTGGTGGTGGTCCTCGGGGTCCTCAAGGAAAAGGACGCGGAGGAAATCCTGCGGCAGCTCAAGGAATCGCTGGGTGGACTGGCAGAGGAGTTCTGCTTCACACAGTCCAGCTCGCCGAGGGCCATCCCGGCGGCGCAACTGGCCGATCTCGCCGTCGACCTTGGCTTCGGTGCGGACAATGTCCACATTGCCGAGAAGCTGGATGACGCGATCGAGTGGGCCGTGGAGCGTGCCGAAGCGAACGATGACCTGGCCGGCGGCGTACTCGTCACGGGTTCCATCACCGTGGTGGCCGAGGCCCGCATGCTCCTGGGGAAGGTTGGTTCCTGAGCATGGCCAAACTCACCAAAGCCCAGCGCGAATGGCGGCCCGGGATGCCCAAGAAGCGCCGCTCCACCAAGGTGATGTTCGCTTCGACCGTCCTGCTTTTGGAGGCCTTCGTCGCGTTCTTCGCCACCTTGGCAGTCTTCGGACTGAAGCGCGGAGAGGTGCAGCCGGCCCTGATCCTGACCTTCGGCATCAGCCTGAGCGTCATCCTGATCCTGGCCTGTGCCGTGCTTAGCAAGCCGTGGGGCATCGGGGTCGGCTGGGTAATGCAGCTGGTCTTGATTCTTTCCGGCTTCGTCGAGCCCACGATGTTCGTGGTGGGAGTCCTGTTCGCGGCCTGCTGGTGGTACGGCATCCGTGCCGGCATCAGAATCGACCGCGAGAACGCCCAGCGTGATCGTGAGCAAGCCGAATGGAACGCTTCGCACGGGGACTCTGGGGGCAGCGCGGGCGTCGCCTGAGCTAAACCCCGTAAACTGGCTGGGAAACCCACACATCCAACATTGGAGCAACCGTGAGCATTGAGCGCACCCTTGTACTGATCAAGCCCGACGGCGTCGCCCGCAACTTGAGCGGCAGCATCCTCGCCCGCATCGAGTCCAAGGGATACTCCTTGGTCGAATTGAAGAAGGTCAACGCAACCCGCGATCTCCTTGAGCAGCACTACGAAGAGCACCTGGGCAAGCCGTTCTACGAGCCGCTGGTCGAGTTCATGCTCAGCGGCCCGGTTGTCGCTGCCATCTTCGAGGGCCACCGCGTGATCGAAGGCTTCCGTTCCCTTGCTGGAACCACGGACCCGACGACGGCGGCGCCCGGCACCATCCGCGGTGACTTCGGCCGTGACTGGGGCCTGGCTGTGCAGCAGAACCTGGTGCACGGTTCCGATTCGGTGGATTCCGCCGAGCGCGAGATCAAGATCTGGTTCGGCGCGTAGTTTTCAGACACACCAAAAGCGGAAGGGGTCCATGTTCACGCGAACATGGGCCCCTTCCGCTGTTGACGGCTTGGTGCTTAGTAACCCGACGTGCCGATGAAGACGTTGATGAAGGCAAAGAAGATACTGGCGATCACGCCAACGTAGAGCAGCGCGGAAATGATCCAACCGGATTCGCTCAGGATCTTGGCCAGGCCTGCGGGCGCTGGAATGACTCCGTGCGCCACGTTCCTGATGGTCACGAAGACGAAGAGCGGGATCATGCAGGCCCACACCACCATGCAGAACGGGCACAGGATATGGATGACATACAGGGCCTGGGACCAGAGCCAGACGATGAAGATGAACCCCAGTGTGACGCCCGTCTGCAGTCCGATCCAATACCAGCGGGCGAACTTGGCCCCGGCAAAGATCGCCATGGCGGTGGTGATGATCACGGCGAAGGCGACAATCCCGATGAACATGTTGGGGAAACCGAAAACCGAACTCTGCGGTGTTTTCATGACGCTGCCACAGGACACCCACGGATTGAGGTCGCAGGCCGTTATGTGGTTGGGGTCCATGAGAACCTGCAGCTTTTCCAGCACGAGTGCGCCGGACGCAAGCCACGCGATCGCGCCGGTGGCGAGCAAGAGCCAGGCAAAGGGGCGGTCGCGGACCATGCGCGGCATGGCTGCGTCGTCGGTGTGCTTGCCGGTTCCCTCCTGCCTGAGGGAGCGGGCATCGTTATTGGCCAGGTTCGGGCTGGCGGGGCTCGGCATGGTTGGCTGTCCTTTTCTGGATGGCCCGGCGCAGGACCGGGGACTGCTCTTGGGAGGATTCTAGCCGCGGAGGCTGGAGGACGCGTCCAGCAAAGGCGGCGGCACGGAAGCTTTCAGGGCATGCTTCCTGCCGGGAGTGCGGGCGTGTGAGAGAATGAACATGGCCGGAAGCCGATCCACATGCGGAATCCGGTCCGGTATCTTGTTCCCAAGACCGCCAATCATTTGCAGGGCATGCCCAGGATCCAATGATCCCCGGCAGGGCCGCAGTGACCATGGACGGCACCTGGTTGTGGCATTAGAACAACGGGTTTGGAGCGAAGCCGGCTTTCCGTGGATGCCGCACCCCCATGCTGGTGCGAACCGGAAAGACTACTACTGACTTCTGTCAACGCCTGCGGGTTTTGACAATATTGCCCCTCTGGGCACCGGATGTGGCGGTTGCGCAAGGGCAGGAGTGTTGCCACATATGGATAATGAGCAAGTTGTAGCCGCCGCCGAAGATGCGGCGTCCACCGAGACCACCGAAGCACCCAAAAAGGTCACCCGCACCCGCCGCAAGGCTGCACCGAAGACGGTCGCCGCGGATGAAGCCCCCGACGCCGGAGCTGCCGCAACCGCCGCCGAGCCTGTCGCCGAAGCGAGCGACACGGAAACGCCCAAGGCTCCCGTCCGGCGCACCAGGGCTCGAAAGAAGGTCGAAACCTCCGAGCCGCTGCCGGGTTTCGCTGAAGAAGCGTCCACGGAAGGTGGCGAGGCACCGGAGGCTGCTGCCGCCGTCGTACCTGAAATAGCACCAGAGGCCGAAGCCGCCCCCGAAAAACCGGTCCGCCGGCGTCGTACGACGAGGGCAAAGAGCGCCGAGCCCGTTGCCGAAGAAGCCCCGGTTGAAACACCGGCTGCCGACGTTGCGTCGCCCGGGGAAACCACTGTGGAGCCGCCGGCCGCGGAGCCCGCGCCCGAGGAAACCACCGGGGAGCCGGCCGTCGACGCCGAAGCCGCAAGTCCGATCGCGTCGCTGTTCCTGGAACCTGCCTCCGTCACGTCCATGATCTTCCAGGCACCTGACTTGAGCGCCGTTGTCCGTCCGGCCGTCGTCGACGAGGAACCGCGGGCCGAAGCTGAGGAAGGTTCCGAGGAGAACGAACTGGACGAAGCCGGCAGCCGCCGTCGGCGTCGCAGCCGTGGCCGTCGCGGACGCCGGGGCACCGAGCGTGATGACGCGGGAGAAGAAACCTCTGCGGAATCCGAGGACGAGGCAGAAGCCGGTACCGAGGAGGCCCTCGAAGAAGGCGTGACCTCCCGCCGTCGCCGGCGCCGTCGTCGCGGCGATCAGGACCTGGAACTGACGGGCGGCGGAGACGACGATCCCCCCAACACGGTGACCCGCGTCCGCGCTCCCCGCGCGCACGTTGAGTCCACCAGCGGCTCCGACCGAGTCACGAGCGTCAAGGGCTCCACCCGCCTTGAAGCAAAGAAGCAGCGCCGCCGCGAATCCCGCGAGACCGGCCGCCGCCGCCAGGTCATCACCGAAGCCGAATTCCTGGCCCGCCGTGAGTCCGTCGACCGCCAGATGATCGTTCGCCAGCGCGACGACAGGATCCAGATCGGTGTCCTCGAAGACGGCGTGCTCGCGGAGCACTTCGTGTCCAAGACACAGCAGGATTCCCTCATCGGCAACGTCTACCTGGGCAAGGTCCAGAACGTGCTGCCGTCGATGGAAGCCGCGTTCGTAGACATCGGACGCGGCCGCAACGCCGTACTGTACGCCGGTGAAGTCAACTGGGATGCCGTCACCCTGGAAGGCAAACCGCGCCGCATCGAGAACGCCCTGAAGTCAGGCGACTCCGTGCTGGTCCAGGTCACCAAGGACCCGGTGGGCCACAAGGGCGCACGCCTGACGAGCCAGATTTCACTTCCCGGCCGCTACCTTGTGTACGTACCGGGCGGGTCAATGACGGGAATTTCCCGCAAGCTGCCCGACGTCGAGCGCAACCGCCTGAAGAAAATCCTCAAGGACCGCCTCCCGGAGAACGCGGGCGTTATTGTCCGTACCGCCGCCGAGGGTGCTTCCGAGGAAGAGCTGACACACGATATCAACCGCTTGCGGGCCCAGTGGGAAGGCATCGAAAGCCAGTCCACGTCCACCAAGATCCTGGCTCCGGAACTGCTGTACGGCGAACCGGACCTCACCATCAAGGTTGTCCGTGACGTCTTCAACGAGGACTTCTCCAAGCTCATCGTCTCCGGCGATGAAGCCTGGGACACCATCGAGGCCTACGTCACGTACGTGGCGCCGGACCTGGTGGGACGCCTCGAGAAGTGGACCTCGGATCAGGACATTTTCTCGGCATGGCGCGTGGACGAACAGATCCACAAGGCCTTGGAGCGCAAGGTCTTCCTGCCCTCCGGTGGTTCGCTCGTGATCGACCGCACGGAGGCCATGACGGTTGTCGACGTCAACACCGGGAAGTTCACCGGCAGCGGCGGCAACCTCGAGGAGACCGTCACCAAGAACAACCTTGAGGCTGCCGAGGAAGTGGTCCGCCAGCTCCGCTTGCGCGACATCGGTGGAATCATCGTCATCGACTTCATCGACATGGTCCTGGAATCCAACCGCGATCTCGTGTTGCGCCGCCTGGTCGAGTGCCTCGGCCGGGACCGTACAAAGCACCAGGTCGCCGAGGTGACCTCGCTTGGATTGGTCCAGATGACCCGCAAGCGCATGGGCACCGGCCTGCTGGAGGTCTTCGGCGAGCAGTGCGAGACGTGCGCAGGGCGCGGAATCGTCACGCACGACGAGCCCGTGGAGCACCGTCGGGCCAACGTGGTGGCAGCTGAACACCACCACCCGCGCACGGAGTCACAGCCAGCCGTCCGCCCCGAGCAGCGCAAGCGTCGCCGCGGCCGCGGCACGGGGCCGGGGACCACTGAACTGCCCGTCACCCCTTCGGTGCCGGTCCACACTGTGGAATCCACCGACCCGAACCGTCAGGCAGCCACCCGCGCAGCCCTTGCCACCATCGCGGCTGCAGCCCACGCTGCCCACCTGCACGACGACGAGCTCCACCACGCGGCGGAATTGCTCGCCGACGGGCACGCAGCGGAAGTAACCCCGGTCCAGGCACCAGCGGCCCCGGTCCAGGCTCCGGCCGCTGCTTCGAGTGGCGAGGAACGTTCGAAGCCTGTGCTGCGATTCGGCGGCGAGGAAGTTGCGTTGCCTTTCGTCCACCACGAAGAGGAGCCTGCAAGTGGCACACCTGCCATGAGCCTGGACCTATTGGCACAGGCATTCGCAGGGCTCGGAGAAGCTCCGGACACCGCCACGACGTCAACGTCAGCCAAAGAAACCCCCGCAGGGGCCCCCGCAGCCGTTGCAAGCGGTGAATCCCCGGACTCGGGTTCGCGTGGACGCCGAGGCCGACGCAACCGTAGCGCCAGCCGGGCCCAGGGTGCCGCCAACGCCACCAACGTGGAGCACCACGAGGTTGCCGCGGCTGCTTCCGGTGGGGCCGCGCACGAGGCCAAGGCAGCAGACGCCGCCCCGACGAAGCCGACGGCGGCAGCGGAACCGATCATCCTCGGCGTCGGTGTGCCGAAGTCCGAACTCTGAACGCAGTACCGTGCCTAAGCCCCGGCCGTTTCCGCTCCTGTGGAAACCGCCGGGGTTTCGGCGTTGTGGGCCAATCCGCCGACCCTGGCAGTCCGGTTGCAATGGGCGATTTCAGCGGGCGAGGCGTGATCAGGGTTAAGCTAGGGGACTGACACGGGGTGCCGCGCACCGAGCCGGCTGAGACCAGACCCGTTGAACCTGTCCGGTTAGCACCGGCGAAGGGATGTCTCGCATGACTGTTTCGGCGCAATCATCTGTCTACCCGCTCAAGGCCATCCAGCGCCCCATCCCCAGGGTCCTCAGCATCGCCGGCTCGGACCCCTCAGGTGGTGCTGGGATCCAGGCAGACCTGAAGAGCATTGCGGCCAATGGCGGCTACGGCATGGCCGTCATCACGGCGCTCACTGTACAAAACACACAGGGCGTCACTGGCGTCCATGTGCCTCCCGTGGAGTTCCTGCGCCAGCAATTGGACGCCATTAGCGACGACATCACGGTTGATGCCGTCAAGATCGGCATGCTCGGGGACGCGGCGGTCATCCACGAAGTCCGCCGCTGGCTCGGCGAGGCGCGCCCCGCCGTCGTCGTCCTGGATCCAGTGATGATCGCGACCAGTGGCGACAGGCTCCTCGCGGAGTCCGCTGAAACCGCACTGCGGGAACTGCTGCCCCTCGCAGACCTGGTGACCCCCAACCTTCCGGAATTGGCCATGCTGCTTGGCGAGCCTGTTGCCACTGATTGGGCATCGGCGTTGGAGCAAGGCAAGCGCCTGGCCGCTAGCTGCGGAAACACCGTCCTGGTGAAGGGGGGCCATCTGCAGGGAGCCGGCTGCCCCGATGCCCTGGTCAATACCGGGGGAGTCCTGAGCCAGGACGTGGTGGAATTCGCCGGCCAACGGGTGGAGACCCGCAATAGCCATGGGACGGGATGTTCCCTGTCGTCGGCGATGGCGACGGCCAAGGCGCGGCTCGGCGATTGGGAGTCTGCTTTGCGTGTCGTCAAGCCCTGGCTCCAGGAGGCGCTGACCCGGTCCGAGGTGCTGGAAGTAGGGAAGGGCAACGGGCCGATCCATCATTTCCACGCGCTCCAGCAGGCCCTTCAACCGGGGGACTTCGCCGTCCGGATGTGGGACGCCGCCCAAACGGAACTGGCAGCCATTTATGGCTTGGACTTCATCCAGCACTTGCAATCCGGTGGTCTCAGCGAAGCGCAGTTCAGCTACTACCTGTCCCAGGATGCCATCTATCTCAACGGCTATTCCAGGGTCCTGGCACGGGCAAGCGCCCTCGCTCCGAGTGAAACCGAACAGCTGTTCTGGGCCCGCGGCTCGCAGATGTGCCTTGAAGTCGAATCCGAGCTGCACCGGAATTGGCTCAGTGGACGCCAGGTGAGCGGAGAGCTGGGCCCGGTCACCAAGGCCTACGTGGACCACTTGCTGGCGGCATCGGCGTCGGGAAGCTATGCGGTGCTGGTTGCTGCCGTGTTGCCTTGCTACTGGTTGTACGCCGAGGTGGGACAGCGGCTCCACCATGGGTTTGTCGAGGCCGGAGTATCGGACGAGCACCCCTATGCGGATTGGCTGCGCACCTACGCGGAAGAGGCGTTCGCGGAGGCCACCCGCAAGGCGATCGACATCACGGATGCCGCCGCGCAGGTTGCGTCGCCCGCGGAGTGCACAGCGATGATGGAGGCGTTTGCCCAATCCTGCCGCTATGAAACGGCGTTCTTCGATGCTCCAAGGTTGCACGGCTGAGCCGGTCTTCCGGGGAGGAGGCACCGGAACGCGGCTTGCCCCCGCAGGCGTTGCAGCGTGTCGGCGTGAGGATCCGAGCTTTTCGCGGCCGGCAGGGTAAGGTGGACGGGCACGGTACCGGATGGCGGCATAGCCAGTCTGTGGCAGCCATCACGTGGCAGCCTCCGGACCTGGCCTCATTTGCAGCCGAAGGCGAAACTAGCGTAATCTAGATCTTCGGTGCTTACGCCAACACTTGGGTTATGCCCCTAGAAACCGTTCATTTGGAACTGACCTTTCATTTAGAACTATTCGAGGGATGACTCATGGATTCCGTACCGGAGTCCACGGCGTTGAGGCACAGCGTGAACCAGGCCCGTTTTTGGATCGGGGTTCCGCACGCAAATTTAGTAATAAACGTCGAGAGAAGTGAGTGCCCAAGTGGTGTACGCGATTGTCCGCGCAGGCGGCCGCCAAGAAAAGGTTTCCGTTGGAGACTACGTAACCCTGAACCGCGTCCCCGGTGGAGCCGGCAGCACCCTTGAGCTGCCCGCACTGCTCCTGGTGGACGGTGACAAGGTCACCTCCGCAGCTGCGGATCTGGCCAAGGTCAAGGTTACGGCTGAGATCCTCGAAGACCTCCGTGGTCCGAAGATCGTCATCCAGAAGTTCAAGAACAAGACCGGCTACAAGAAGCGCCAGGGTCACCGTCAAGAACTGACCAAGATCAAGATCACCGGTATCAAGTAACCACTGGTTGCTGTTCAGGTTTTCAACAGATTCCCCAGAATTTAAAGGCAGGCATTTCAAATGGCACATAAAAAAGGCGCGAGCTCCACTCGCAACGGTCGTGACTCCAACGCCCAGTACCTCGGCGTAAAGCGCTTCGGTGGCCAGGTCGTTTCCGCAGGCGAGATCATCGTCCGCCAGCGCGGCACCCACTTCCACCCGGGCGCCGGTGTCGGCCGCGGTGGCGACGACACCCTGTTCGCCCTGCAGGCAGGCGCGGTTGAGTTCGGTACTCGCCGTGGCCGTCGCGTAGTGAACATCGTTGCTGCTGCAGCTGCAGAGTAATAACACGTTCTGAACGGGTGGAGCGGGCCGTATGGCCCGCTCCATCTGTCTTTTTAACCGCACTAGAATTTACTAGGGCGGGCGGCCGCGCAACAGCGGCGCAACACGCACTTCAAGCAGTAATTTCCACATAGAGGAGAAACACGTGGCGACCTTCGTAGACCGGGTAGTACTTCACGTATCCGGCGGAACAGGCGGCCACGGCTGTGTTTCTGTTAAGCGCGAGAAGTTCAAGCCCCTCGGTGGACCCGACGGCGGCAACGGCGGCAATGGCGGCGACGTCATCCTGCGCGTCGATGCCCAAACCACCACCCTGCTTGATTACCACCACGCACCGCACCGCCACGCAACCAACGGCGGCCCGGGCATGGGCGACTGGCGGGGCGGCAAGAACGGTGAAACCCTCGTCCTTCCCGTCCCGGACGGCACGGTGGTCAAGACCAAGGACGGCGTCGTCCTTGCTGACCTCGTCGGCGAAGGCACCGAGTTCGTCGCCGCCGCAGGCGGCATGGGCGGCCTTGGTAACTCTTCGTTGTCTTCGCAGAAGCGCAGGGCGCCCGGTTTCGCCCTCCTCGGTATTGAAGGCGAGTCCAGCGACATCGTCCTGGAACTGAAGTCCATCGCAGACATCGCGCTGGTTGGCTTCCCCTCCGCGGGCAAGTCGAGCCTTGTCGCGGCGATGTCCGCGGCGCGGCCCAAGATCGCCGACTACCCGTTTACCACCCTGATCCCCAACCTTGGCGTGGTCCAGGCCGGTGACGTCCGGTTCACCATCGCCGACGTTCCCGGGCTGATCGAGGGCGCCAGCGAGGGCAAGGGCCTCGGCCACAACTTCCTGCGCCACGTAGAGCGTTGCGCCGCGCTGGTGCACGTGCTGGACTGCGGAACCTTGGAAGCGGACAGGGACCCGCTCACCGATCTTGCGATCATCGAGCAAGAGCTGGACAAGTACGCGGTGGACATGAGCTACGCCGGCGTTGACGGCGAAGTGGTCCCCTTGAACGAGCGCCCCAAGCTTGTGGTCCTGAACAAGGTGGACTTGCCTGACGGTCGGGATATGGCCGAGTTCGTCCGCCCAGAACTGGAACAGCGCGGCTACCGCGTCTTCGAAGTCTCTGCCACGAGCCATGAAGGCCTGCGCCAATTGAGCTTCGCCATGGGCGAGATCGTCATGGCCGCCCGCAAGGCCGTTGCGATTGCGCCTCCCAAGGTCGCAGCGCCTGTCCTGCGCCCCCGGGCCGTCAACGAGTCCGGCTTCAAGATCCGCCGCGAGGAGAAGAACCTCGAGCCGCTCTTCCGCGTGCTCGGGGAAAAGCCGGTCCGCTGGGTCAAGCAGACCGATTTCACCAACGAAGAAGCCATTGGCTACCTCGCCGATCGACTGGCCAAGCTCGGCATCGAGAACGAGTTGTTCAAGATGGGTGCCGTTCCGGGCGACACCGTGGTGATCGGCGAGGAAGACGGCGTGGTGTTCGACTGGGAGCCCACCATGATGGCGGGCGCCGAACTCCTGGCGACGCCTCGAGGAACCGACATTCGCGTTGCCGACATCGGCGACCGTCCCACCCGTTCGCAGAAGCGCGACGAGCAGCTCGAGCGCCGCGAGGCCAAGGCTGCAGCACGTGCCGAGCTCGAAGCCGAGCGGAAGGCGGGCATCTGGACCGAGTCTGTCAGCGGCCGCCGTCTCCCCAAGCCCCTGAAGGAAAGCGGCCTGGAAGCCGGAAATGACGACTAGCACGGCCCGCATCGCTGAAGTCACCGAAGGCGACGACGCCGCGGAACGCCAGGCGTTGGCCGGCGCCAAGCGGATTGTGGTCAAAGTAGGTTCGTCCTCGTTGACCAGCATCAAAGGCGGCATCTCGGAGAAAGCGCTGACGGCCCTGGTCCACGCCCTGGCCGAGAAGCGCAATTCCGGGACGGAGATCATCCTGGTCTCCTCCGGTGCCATCGCGGCGGGTCTCGCACCGCTCGGGCTCGCCAAGCGTCCCAAGGACCTCGCCACGCAGCAGGCTGCGGCCAGTGTGGGCCAAGGGCTTTTGATGGCGCGCTATTCGCAGGCTTTTGCTGCGCACGGGGTCACGGTCAGCCAAGTCCTGTTGACTGCCGATGACCTGATGCGGCGCACCCAGCACAGCAACGCATACCGGGCGCTCGACCGCTTGCTGAACCTCGGCGTCGTGCCGGTCGTGAACGAAAACGACACCGTGGCAACCCACGAAATCCGTTTCGGTGACAACGACCGGCTGGCCGCCTTGGTGGCGCACCTTGTCCGGGCCGACGCGCTGGTCCTGCTGTCCGACGTCGACGCCCTGTATGACGGTCCGCCGTCGTTGGGTGCAAAGCGCATTCCGCTCGTTACCGGTCCCGCCGACCTCGTCGGCGTGACCATCGGCAAGGCGGGCAAAGCCGGCGTCGGTACCGGCGGCATGACCACCAAGGTGGAGGCGGCCTCGATCGCCGCGGGCTCCGGCATCCACGCCCTCGTCACGTCCACGGCCAATGCCGCCGCTGCACTGGCCGGCGAGGACGTGGGCACTTGGTTCGCCATCAACGGCAACCGCAAACCGGTTCGCCTGCTGTGGCTGGCCCACCTCGCTTCGGTTCGGGGCCGTTTGATGCTCGACGACGGCGCCGTCAAGGCGGTGCGCGACCGTCACACCTCGCTGCTGCCCGCCGGAATATCGTCGGTGCAGGGGGACTTCGAGCCCGGCGATCCCGTGGAGATGGTTTCCGCCGACGGCACCGTGATTGCGAGGGGACTGGTGAACTACTCCGCGGAAGAGCTTCCCCGCATGCTTGGCCGTTCAACCAAGGAGCTCGCCAAGGACCTTGGCCGTGGATATGACCGCGTAGTTGTTCATGTTGACGACCTCGTACTGGTCCAGCCGTCCCGCTCCACTAAACTTGGAGAATGACTGAGGCCCTTACCCCTGATTCTCCTGTGATAACCGACGCCCTGGCTTCCGGCAATGCCACCCGGGTGCCGGAAACTCCGGAGCTGGGAACTGCGCCGCTCACGCCCGGGCAAGTGGAGGCGGCCGTGCATTCGATCGCGGACCGCTCCCGGCAGGCAGCGCGGCACATGGCCCAGGCGAACCGTGCCTGGAAGGACCGCGCCCTGCGCGCTATCGGCGCGGCCCTCCGGGAACAGCAGGATTCAATCCTCGCCGCCAACGCGAAGGATGTTGAGTCCGGCCGCAACAGCGGAACCTCCGTTGCCATGCTGGACCGCCTGACCTTGACTCCTGCCCGCATCGGCGGCCTTGTGGCCGCCCTTGAAAACCTGGCGGGTCTGCCGGATCCCGTGGGCAACGTCGTCCGTGGCCAGACCCTCCCCAACGGCCTGCGCTTGCGCCAGGTCAACGTGCCCATGGGAGTAGTCGCTGCGATCTACGAGGCCCGCCCCAACGTCACGGTCGATATCGCCGGACTTGCCTTGAAGAGCGGCAATGCCGTGATCCTGCGCGGCGGATCGGCTGCCGCCCACACCAACGCAGCCCTTGTGACCATCCTCCGCGATGCGCTGGAATCCGTAGGGCTGCCGGCTGACGCCGTCCAGAGCGTGGACGAGTTCGGCCGCGAGGGCGCGAATGTCCTGATGCGTGCCCGTGGCCGCGTGGACGTGCTGATTCCCCGCGGTGGACGGGACCTGATTCAGACTGTGGTGAACAACTCGTCTGTGCCCGTCATTGAGACCGGCGAAGGCAACGTGCACATCTTCATCGATGAGTCCGCCAGCGAAGAGATGGCCGTCGACATCCTGCTCAACGCCAAGACCCAGCGCCCCAGTGTGTGCAACACCGTGGAAACCCTCCTGGTCCACTCGAAATCCACCGTGCTGCCCGCGGTCGCCGCCGCACTTCGTTCCGCCGGGGTCACCCTGCATGTCGACTCCCGGATTGAAGCGGCGCTGTCCGGCTCCGTGGACACGGTCCCCGCCGACGACGTCGATTGGGCTACGGAATACATGGACCTTGACCTCGCTGTTGCGATGGTGGACAACCTTGACGAGGCCGTCTCGCATATCCGCAAATGGTCGACCGGCCACACGGAGGCCATCCTGACGAACAATCTGGCGAACGCTGAGAAGTTCATTGCGGACATCGACTCGGCGGCGGTCATCGTGAACGCTTCCACGCGCTTCACCGATGGCGGCGAACTCGGGCTGGGCGCCGAGGTGGGAATCTCCACCCAGAAGCTGCACGCACGCGGTCCCATGGGCCTGACCGAGCTGACCACCACGAAGTGGATCGTCCAGGGTGAAGGCCAGGTCCGCGCCTAGCAACGCTGTAGCATAGAACAGAAGTCCTGAACGGCGGGAGGATCCGCCGTCGAAATCCTTTGAACCGCTAGGGGAGAAAATGCAGTTTCAGCAGATCGCCATTTCAATTCTCACGCAAGGGGGCGAGAGCGGAGCCGAAGCGCCGGCACCGTTGTGGGCTGAACCTTGGGTTTTCGGTGTCTCCATGTTCTGCATCCTGCTGGTCCTGATGTTTGTGGCAGTCTCCTACACGAACCTTGGCAACCGTCACGACGCCGTCGAAGAACACTCGGATCCGCACCGCCAGCACCCGGCCAAGCACCCAGGGCTGGGTCACTAACATTTCCGCCGCAAAACCCTTCGAGGAAACGGGGCGCCGACTTCGCTTGGGCGTGATGGGTGGGACGTTCGATCCCATTCACCACGGCCACTTGGTTGCTGCCAGTGAGGTTGCTGCCAAGTTCCGCTTGGACGAGGTGGTCTTCGTGCCCACCGGACAGCCCTGGCAGAAATCGCACAAGCAAGTCAGCGAAGCCGAGCACCGGTACTTGATGACGGTCATTGCCACGGCTTCCAACCCCAATTTCACGGTGAGCCGTGTGGACGTGGACCGCCCCGGTCCCACCTTCACGATCGATACCCTGCGGGATCTGCGGACGCAGCGGCCGGATGCGGACTTGTTCTTCATCACGGGTGCGGACGCCCTGGCACAGATCCTCTCCTGGAAAGATGTCGACGAGCTTTGGTCCTTGGCGCATTTTGTCGGTGTCACCAGGCCCGGTCATGTTCTTGACGGCATGGGCAGGGAAGACGTCAGTCTGTTGGAAGTGCCCGCCATGGCGATTTCGTCGACGGATTGCCGCGCCCGCGTGGGTGCAGGCAATCCGGTCTGGTACCTCGTACCTGACGGAGTAGTGCAGTACATCGCCAAATACAAGCTGTACTCGGGCAAACCCGGCATGGGGGAGCCCCTGCATGCTATGACCGGAACAGAACACCAAGCCCGTACCGAGTGAGTTTTGAATGAGCCAGGAACAGCCCCCCATCCCTAGCCGGCGCGAGCTTCGACGAGCCCGGGACGCACGCCTGGAAGAAACAGGCGCACGTCCCGCGGTAGCCGAGGCCGTTACCTCCGACGACGCCAACCACGCGTCCGGCGGCGCCTCGGCCAATCGGGTGCGCCGGGTGGCAGATGCTCCCTTGGACGCCAAACCCGTCTCGGAACGTTCCTCCCAGGCGCGTGCACGCGACCGCGCCGCCCTCCGTGCCATCAAGGAACTCGCGGACAAGGAGCAGCAGCTTTCCCGCGGCGGTCCGCCCACGCGCCGTCAGCTGCGCCTCCAGCAATTGCAGGAAGAAGTTGCACCGGGCACCTCGGCGATCCCCGTTGTCCCGGCACCGGGCTCAGGGCCAAGGACGTCCAGCGTCCCGGTCCAGGCTCCCGGCAGGCAGCAGTCCGGTCCTGATCGCCCGGGCGTTTTGCCCGGCGGCGGCGTCCGCGTCACGGCAGGACCTCCTCCCGGTGCGCCGGAAATGACCGTGGAGCAGGCCTTGATGGCCCGCGAGCTTTTGGCCGCCCAAGCGAACAACCAGTCCAACAAGCTTGAGCACATCGCTGCAATGGAATCTGCGGTGCAGAAAGTCCCCGCCGCCGAATCCGCGGTTTCCGGTGCCGACGTCGAGCCGGCGGACCCGGAGGCCCTGGCCGAACAGATCGCCCAGGCTGAACGCGAGGCCATCCTCAACAAGAGGGCCATGGCCAAGCAGAAGCTCGCCGAACAGAACAGCCGTCCTTCCGGGCCTGTCCGTGCTGAACCTTCCGTAGCCAGCAACCTGGCCATGGTGACGCCCCTGGAATTCGTGAAGGTTCCGGGACTCGATCGTCCCGTCATGAAGCCGCCCGGCACCACATTCGTTCCCCTTGTGACCTCCCCGGCGCCGAAACTGAAGCCGGGGCAGTCGGCGTCGGGCAAGCCACGCAACCTGCGCGGCCGCGCAGGCGTGCTGGCGCGCGCAGAGGCCGCTGCGAAAGCGGCCGGTCGACGCCCGACGTCGGGCTCCGAACCCGATGGCGAAGCGCTGGCCGAGGCGGCAGAACATCCGCCTATTTCGGCAAGTTCGGCCTATGGACTTGAACCGCTCGACGCCGCGACGGCGGGACTTGGGCGCGCCCAGCGTACCCGGCTCCTGGTCCTGGGGCTGGTTGGCATCGGAGCCATCGCCCTGATTGCGGGCATCATCATGATCACCAGCGGACTTTCCCGCTGACCATAACGGCTTTTGCCACCAAACAGGCTTCGTCTATTCTCGAAGCCGCATACAAGGAGTCCCGTGACTGCACATGAACAATCCGTCCTCTTGGCCCGCCACGCCGCCCGCGCGGCAGCGGACAAGCTGGCCGAGGACATCATCGCCCTCGACGTCAGCGAACGTCTGGCCCTGACTGACGTCTTCCTGATCGCCTCGGCTCCGACCGAGCGCCAGGTCAACGCCATCGTCGACGGTATCGAGGAAGAGCTGCTCAAGCAGGATCTCCGCCCGGTCCGCCGCGAAGGACGTTCCGAGGGCCGCTGGGTCCTCTTGGACTACGCAGACATCGTGGTGCACGTCCAGCACTCCGAGGACAGGGTCTTCTACGCCCTGGAACGCCTCTGGAAAGACTGCCCCGTAGTGGACCTGGAACTCGGTGACGACGCCTCCGCGAAGGCTCCCGCCGTCGAGGAATCCTAGGCTTTAAGGCACCGACCAACTGAATATGCCCGATTTGGAATTTTCGGAAATGCTGTTCTAAGATATTTGAGTTGCTTCGGAGGAATCCGAAAACTGGACGGGGTTTTCCGGCCAGTTCACGGTTCGTGAAGCAGCGAAAATATGGGGCTGTGGCGCAGCTGGTAGCGCACCTGCATGGCATGCAGGGGGTCAGGGGTTCGAGTCCCCTCAGCTCCACCATGGAGGCCTTGCTTGGAACGTGGGTTTTATGTTCCGGGCAGGGCCTCAGATTTTGTGGAAATTGAAAGAGCCACCCCGCCGGGGTGGCTCTTTCGTTTCTCCGGCATTTTCAGCGGTGTCTTGGGTTATAGGCAAGAACGCGTAAATCCCGGCACCCTCGCTTAGCCGCCGCGTGTATGCAACAGTGGGCTCAGCATGCCTCCACCACTTTCCCAACCGATTACGGTTTACTATGAGGCATTACCGTCTGGAGGCTCGCGGTCTTTCGCGGGCCCATCGCAAAGCAGCCACCGACAATACAGGGGGATAGTCCTTGGTAACTATGGCCGATGTTGCGCGGGTAGCAGGCGTTTCCAGGAGCACTGTGTCCTATGCCCTCAGTGGTGTCCGGCCGATTGCTCCCGAAACGCGGGAGCGCATCCTGAAGGCCATGTCCGATCTTGGCTATACGCCGAACCTGCTCGCCCAGGGCTTGGCCGGCAAGCGGACCGGCATCGTCTCCTTGATTTTTCCGGTCGGGGAGCAAGGCATGAACACCACGGAATTCGAATACGTCCAAGGTGCCGCCGAGCAGGCGCGCGCTGACGGATACCATCTCCTTCTGTGGCCAATGGACCCCGACGACCTGGGCGAGATGCAGCGGATCGTGGCCCAGGGCCTCGTAGATGGAATCCTCCTGATGGAAGTCAGGTCATTCGACGAACGGATTCCTGTCCTGCTGGAAACCGGTGTTCCCTTCGTCACGATCGGACGGCCCACGGATGCTGATGGCCTGACATTCGTGGACGCAGATTTCGAAGCAATGGGGGAGCTGGCAGTGGCGCATCTCGTCAGCCTGGGGCACACGGAGATCGGCCTTGTGACGCATTCGCGTGAGTCCCTGGACAGCGGATACGGCCCGATGGTCCGATCCTGGGATGCCGTGGCAGCTGCTGCGTCGAGGCACGGGATCAGCGCTCGGCTGTATCCGGCCACGAGCTCACTTGCCGGCGGTCGCGAGGTGTTTGGACAGATCCTGGAAGAATCTCCGGAAACAACCGGGCTCGTGATGATCAACGAAGCGGCGACTGCAGGCCTTCTGGGTGCGGCGGCGGCCCATGGTTGGCGAGTGCCCGAGTCTCTCTCCATTGTCGCGATCAACACCAGTGCCGGCTCCGCGGAGCGCTTCATGCCCGCCCTGACGACGGCGTCCGCCGAACCGAGCGTCATGGGTCGTGAAGCAGCACAATTCCTTACCCGGCGCCTCAGGAGTGACGGGCCGGATGCCGTGCAGTGGCTCGCTGAACCGGTGTTGACGTTGCGCGGAAGCACCGCCGTGGCACGCGCCGTGCAGCCGTAGAATCGCCCCGCCGTCCGGGTGCAGTCCGCCAATTCGAGGCATTCATTACGCGCTCCTATCGAACGTGATTGTGACATTTGACACACCGTCGCGCTGCCAACTACTGTCGAGCCATCGACCCGCGTCGACAAGGCGCGTCGACGAACGGCGATGAGATTCCTCCTGATACAACATGGCGGATGGTCACCGATCAGAGTTCCCGGAGACTAAGGAAGTAAGTCGTGCTTGGAATCATTCGGTACCAATCATCCGAATTGACGATGCGGTCGATGTCGCGCAAACCTGAGCGGGAATTCGCCGGCTTCCGCCGCGGATCCACGAGTAGCCGCGTCCCCTTGTTCCCGGCTCGTGAAGCCCCCGGAATAGCGCGTGGACGGAACCTGGAGACCGCTGCCTGCTTCTGAGTTCCGGGACCGGGCGCAGGAGGGGCCAATAATGCCCGTCCACAGCATGTAAGCGCTTGCCCTGTGCCGGTTGTGCCCGCAGAGGCCTACCCACCCCGGCGCCGCGGTGGTCCCACCCTTAGCCAACATCTCCCCAATCATCACAACAACCTCTTGGAGGTAACCCGCATGGAAACGTCGACAAAACCTGCCCAGTCCGCGTTCGAAGGTGGCCGGAAGTGAAAGCGATTCGACGGTTCACGGTACGAACGGTTCTGCCGGAAGCAATCGCCCCGCTCGCACGATTGGCGAAGAACCTGCGCTGGTCCTGGCATTTGCCGACACGCGAACTGTTCTCCGCGCTGAACGCCGAAGCCTGGGAGCAAAGCAATCATGACCCCATGACCTTCCTCGGCCTGGTCAGCCGCGAGGAACTGCAGGAGCTCGCAGCGGATGGCGCCGTCGTCGAGCGTGTTCAGCAGGCGGCTTCGGATCTGGACCGGTACTTGGGTGAGCCGCGCTGGTACCAGGGCCTGGGTCCGGATGCTCCGGCGTGCATCGCGTATTTCTCGCCTGAGTTCGGCATCACGGAGGTTCTTCCGCAGTATTCCGGCGGGCTCGGGATCCTGGCCGGTGACCACCTGAAGGCCGCCTCGGATTTGGGCGTGCCGTTGATCGGCGTCGGGCTGCTGTACCAGGCGGGCTATTTCAAGCAGTCCCTGTCCCGGGACGCCTGGCAGCAGGAGACCTACCCGGTCCTTGACCCCGACGGCCTGCCGCTGACACTGCTCCGTGAGGAAGACGGTTCGCCGGCCCTGGTCACGCTTCCCCTGCCGGGCGACCGGACGCTGCGCGCGCACATTTGGCGGGCCGACGTCGGGCGCGTGCCGCTGCTGCTGCTCGATTCGAACGTTCCGGCCAATGACGACGCCGCGCGCGGGATCACGGACCGCCTCTACGGCGGCGGCGGTGACCACCGCCTGCAGCAGGAACTGCTGCTGGGCATGGGCGG
>NZ_JBFTPW010000028.1:0-100057 GCF_056398685.1 Arthrobacter sp. 01T428
GACCACATCAGCGCGATCTGCGACTCCGCCCCCGAAGTCTTCGCGCACAACGTCGAAACCGTGCCCCGGATCTTCAAGCGCATCCGCCCCGCGTTCCGCTACGACCGCTCCCTGGACGTCATCACCCAGGGCCGCGCCCACGGCATGGTCACCAAATCCAACCTGATCCTGGGCATGGGCGAAACCCGGGAAGAGATCTCCGAAGCCCTGCGTGACCTGCACGCCGCGGGCTGCGACCTGATCACCATCACCCAGTACCTGCGCCCCTCCGAACGGCACCTGCCCGTGGACCGCTGGGTCAAACCCCAGGAATTCGTCGAACTCGCCACCGAAGCCGAGGAAATCGGCTTCCTCGGCGTCATGTCCGGCCCCCTGGTCCGCTCCTCCTACCGCGCCGGACGCCTCTGGGCCACCGCGATGCGCAAAAAAGGCCGCGAAATCCCCGCCCACCTGGCCCACATCGCCGAAGGCATCCAGGACTCCGGCACCACCCGCCAGGAAGCCCGCACCCTCCTCGCACACCACGCATAGCACGTCGGCTAAAGCACGGTCAAAGGACCGGACCCCGGACAAATCCGGCGTCCGGTCCTTTGGCATAAATCACGTAGAATTAAGGCACTATGGCGAAATCCCCTGATTCCAGCAACTCGACAACATCGGCTGCCGACGCTCCCAAGCGCGGCTTGTTTTCCCGCAAGCCCAAGGAAGCCAAGGCCAAGAAGCCGAGCCAGCTGAAGCAGATCGGCGAGGTCTTCAAGATGACCCGCCGCAATGACCCCATCGTCGTGTGGCTCATGCTGTTGGCGTTCCTTGGCGTCGTTGCTGTCAGCCTCGTCGTCGGGTTCTTCCTGAACAACTGGGTCACCGGCCTGATCATCGGCATCCCCTTGGGCCTGCTGGCAGCTGTCTTCATCCTCTCGCGGCGCGCGGAACGTGCGGCCTTCGCGCAGATCGAGAACCAGCCCGGAGCTTCCGGTGCGGCTTTGGGAACCCTGCGCCGCGGCTGGATCACGGAAGACCAGCCGGTCGCCGTCAACCCGCGTACGCAGGACGCCGTCTTCCGCGCCATCGGCCGGCCCGGCGTCGTGCTGGTCAGCGAGGGACCGTCGCATCGCGTCAAGCCGCTGGTTGACGCCGAGCGCAAGAAGCTCGCCCGTATCCTGCCGAACGTCACCATTCACGTGATCGAAAGCGGTCGTGGCGAAGGCCAAGTGCCCATCAGCCAGATCGCAAAGACCATGAACAAATACAAGAACGAACTCACCAAGGTTGAGGTCGGCGCTGTCAGCAAGCGAATCTCTTCGCTGGGCAACCGCCTGCCGATCCCGAAGGGCATCGACCCATACAAGGCACGCCCTGACCGCAAGGCCGCACGCGGACGCTAACCACGACAAAAGCCGCCCGTTCCTGGAATCTCCAGGAACGGGCGGCTTTTTTGTCTGCGCAAAAAGTTACATCCGAATGAGGATCGTGTTCATGGCCCTGTCGTGGAGGCCACGCTGGTCAGGATCGAAAACAACCGCGGGAATCACCAGGCACAAGAGGATCGTCCTGACCAAAGCGGCCAAGGGTCCTGCCTGCGCTCCTCCGAGCCGTACCACGTGGATGCCCGCAACCCGGTGTCCGATGCTGTAGCCCAGTGTGCCGATGAGAAGGACCTGTTCCACCGCAAAGACAGCGAGTGTCGCCCATTGGTTGCCGCCGAAGGCAAAGTTGCTGATCACCAGGGCAATGACCCAGTCGATGCAGATTGCCAGGATGCGACGGCCGGCCCGGGCCATGGAGCCTGGACCGGATTCAGGGAGGCCGAGCCGCGCTCCCGGGTACTTGGAAATTCCGGACGTGTCCGGCCCTGTGAGCCATGAACCAATATCTTTACGATCAACCACACTTCAAGCTTACGGCTTCACCATCGCACGCCCGACGGCGGGAGGTGGCGCTGGCGGGCTGTTGGCTGTCTTCACAAGGAAACAGACACACAGGCGAAAGACATAGACTGGCACTGCAGTAGACCAGTAGCGTTTACACGGCAGGCAGTTCTGTAACCTGCTCGAAACAATACTGACACTCCGGGGAAATCCCATTTCCCTATGGTTGGAGAAGTTGCTAGCCGCCGCATCAGGGATACTTTTTTGTTTCCCTGCTTTCGGTTTGCGCTGGACCAGACGGCCCGAGGGGCCTGTTACCTGTTATGCGTTAGGAGCATAGATGTTCAAGACTGCGGACGAAGTCCTCAAGTTCATCAAAGACGAAGATGTTAAGTTCGTCGATATCCGCTTCACCGATCTTCCGGGCGTCCAGCAGCACTTCAATGTGCCGGCCAAGAGCGTTGACGCTGACTTCTTTGTCAACGGCCAGCTCTTTGACGGATCTTCCATCCGCGGTTTCCAGGGCATCGCCGAGTCCGACATGCAGCTCATCCCGGACGTCACCACGGCCTTCATCGACGCCTTCCGCATCGAGAAGACCCTGGCATTGAACTTCTCCATCGTGAACCCGCGCACCGGCGACCCGTACCACCGCGACCCGCGCGGCGTTGCCGAAAAGGCAGAAGCCTACTTGGCCTCCACCGGCATTGCGGACACGGCATTCTTTGCTCCCGAAGCTGAGTTCTACGTCTTCGACAACGTCCAGTTCGAATCCTCCCCGCAGGGTTCCTTCTACAAGGTCGACTCGATTGAAGCCCCTTGGAACACGAGCCGCGAAGAAGAAGGCGGAAACCTCGGTTACAAGACCCCCTTCAAGGGCGGCTACTTCCCGGTTTCCCCGGTTGACCACCAGGCCGACCTCCGCGACGCCATGTGCATCGCCCTGGACGAAGCAGGCCTCGAAGTCGAGCGCTCGCACCACGAAGTCGGCGCTGCCGGCCAGGCCGAGATCAACTACAAGTTCACCACGCTGGTCCACGCAGCCGATGACCTGCAGAAGTTCAAGTACGTCATCAAGAACACCGCGTGGGAGTACGGCAAGTCCGTAACCTTCATGCCGAAGCCGATTTTCGGTGACAACGGCTCTGGTATGCACTGCCACCAGTCGCTCTGGAGCAACGGCGACCCGCTGTTCTACGACGAGAAGGGCTACGCCGGCCTGTCCGACACTGCACGCTGGTACATCGGCGGCCTGCTGAAGCACTCCTCTGCCGTGCTCGCCTTCACCAACCCGACGGTCAACTCCTACCGCCGCCTGGTCAAGGGCTTCGAAGCTCCGGTCAACATGGTCTACTCGCAGGGCAACCGCTCCGCCGGCATCCGCATCCCGATCACGGGCTCCAACCCGAAGGCCAAGCGCATCGAGTTCCGCGCTCCGGACGCCGCGTCCAACCCGTACTTGGCGTTCTCCGCCCAGCTCATGGCCGGCATCGACGGTATCCGCAACCGCATCGAGCCCCCGGCTCCGATCGACAAGGACCTGTACGAACTGCCTGCAGAGGAAGCCAAGGACATCCCCAAGGCTCCGGGCTCCCTTGAGGAAGCACTCGAGGCCCTGCGCGAGGACAACGAGTTCCTGCAGGCCGGCGGTGTCTTCACCCAGGACCTGATCGACACGTGGATTGAGTACAAGTACGAGAACGAGATCCGTCCGCTGTCGCTGCGCCCGAACCCGTACGAGTTCGAGCTCTACTACGGCGTCTAGTAACACCGCACGAGGCAAATGAAGGGCCGCAGTTCATTTTTGTGAACTGCGGCCCTTTCCCTTTAACGCCGTCGGACTCGTGCCCACAAAAAAGAACGGCTGTGCCCGCTAAGACACAGCCGTTCTTTTGGTAAAGACCCCGGATCGCAGGGGCCGGACCCCCAATTTTTCCTACACCCGCCGGCGCCCGCTAATCAACCGGAAGAGGAAGACGATGATCGCCAAGACGATCAATATCGGGGCGATCCAGAGAAGGAATCCCAGGGCCTTTACGGTGCCGCCAATGATAAAGAAAAGGATCGCGATGACCGCGACGATTCCGAGGATGACATTCATGATGTAGCTCCAGTTTCAGTCGTAAACATTCTGATGATTGCCTTTATCGCTGTGCAAACCTCAGCAACCTTACTATAAGCATGCTTATTATTCTAATCCTTCCCGGGACGCCCGCTCACATAAAGGGACACGTCCACCTTGAGGTCATGTCTGCAGGAGCGTCCGGCCAAACACCCACATAGGTGAGCGAGCGTCCGGCCAAACACCCACATAGGTGAGCGAGCGTCCGGCCAAACACCCACATAAGTGAGCGAGCGTCTGTGTCCGCGGCGCGCCGCAGAGCCGAAACCATGGGGCAATCCGGCGTGCCTACCGGAACCGGCATTCACGCCCGGTTCTGCCATTCCAACGCCCCTGTCGCGGGCGTGGACGCCGTGGTACGTTCAGCGTGATCAGGATGCTTGAGAGAGAGTCCTCATCCCTTCCGGCTCCTGACGCAACTACTCAAAGCGGAGGCATACGATGACAACCTTGATGATCTTCCACGAGGTCGATGACGTTGAGCACTGGCTTAGCTCGCCGAAACGGGAAGAACTCTTCGGACCCCTGGGCTTCACAGTTCGAACGTTCGTGGACCCGGAAAAAACCAACCGGGTTGGTTTGATCGTCGACGTCCCGGACATGGAGACGTTCCAGCGAACGCTGGAGTCCGAAGCTGCCGCCGAGGCGATGAAATTCGACGGCGTGCGCCCGGAAACAATCGTGACGCTGGTCGAGTCCTAGGTACTGCTTAGTCGCCGAAACCCCGGTACATGGTCCATTGCGGACCGGCGGAACCACCCAAATACTTGCCGGTCTCGACAAAACCCGCGTTTGCGTAGGCAGCCTTGGCGGCAGGATTGTGTTCGTTGACGGAAAGCACGACGCCGGCCTGCCCGCCACCCAGCCTTGCTGTCAGCTTCTGCGCTTCCCGGGCAGCGGCCACAGCAGACAGGGAGCCCAGGCCTCTCCCCTGGCGCTTCTGGTCGATCAGGAACCCGCGCAAGAGCCAGGCGGAATCGTCGTCGTGCCATCCTGCCAGGGTTGCGGCACCAGCCTGCAAGGTAAATACTCCGATGGCGGCGCCTGCCGCTTCGATCACGTACGGCAGGCGGCTTTCGTCTTCCAGCCCCATGAGCATCATCTTGAACGGGTCCCCGACGAAGTCTTCCTGCCCCGCGGCCAATTCCATGACGGCGACGTCGCCGAGCGTGATGGCGCGGGCATCGTCGTCGAGATCCTTCAGGGGAATGAGCCACACGGTTTCCAGCATCCTTCGAGCTTAGCCGCCCTCGTACTTCGCGGGACGGCCCGGCCTGAAGCTCACTGGCCGTAGAAGTCCTTTTCGAACACCGCCCGGGTCCGCCGGCTCAAGCGAAGATAGTCTTCTTCGAACACCGCAGCCTGCCCGGGAGGGTAACCGCACCACCTGGCAACGGCCTCCAGGTCCCTTCGGGAAGCAGGGAGGAGATCCGAGGCACGCCCGGTGCATATCACATTCGCCGAGCGGATGCGGCTCGCGAGCCGCCAGGCTTCGCGAAGCAACACGATGTCGCCCTTGTCGATCAGGCCCAACGACTCGATCGCGTCGAGGGCCTGCAGGGTTGACGTGGTCCGCAGTTGTGGATGCTTCCCGGCGTGTTGGAGCTGCAACAGCTGCACCAGCCATTCGACGTCGCTCAGTCCGCCCCGGCCGAGCTTGACGTGCCTGGCTGGATCGGCGCCTCTCGGGAGCCGTTCCGACTCAACCCGTGCCTTGACGCGCCGGATCTCGCGCACATCCGTCTCGGCGAGCGATTCGGGGTACCGGATCGGGTTGATGAGCCAAAGGAATTCCGCGGCCAATTCGTCGTTGCCGGCCATGGGTTGTGCCCGCAACAGCGCCTGGGCTTCCCAGATGAGGGACCATCGCCGGTAATACTCCGCGTATGACTCGAGGGAACGGACCATGGCCCCGTTCTTCCCCTCGGGACGAAGATCGGCGTCGACGGTGAGGACCCGCTCCGCCAGGATGGCCGGTTTGAGGGGTTGGGTCAACAAGGTGGAAATGTGTCCCACAATGGCAAGGGCTTGTTGCTGGGCTTCGGATTCACCCGCCCCGGGGAGGGCACGGTGGACGTACATGACGTCGGCGTCCGAGCCGTAGCCGATCTCGCGTCCGCCTTGCCTGCCCATGGCGACTACCAACACGTGCGTCGTGAGGGGCCCCTCGGAAGCCACGATGGACTCGGCGACGTGCAAGGCGCCCAGAACCGCAGCCCGGTCGGCATCGGCCAACGCCGTGCCCACTGCGTCCTGTTCCAGGAGGCCGGAACTGTCCGCGATGGCGATCCGGAGGATTTCCCGGCGCCTGATGAGCCGTATAAGCCGCATCGCGTTTTCCGGATCGGCGTGGCGCGACATCTTGGACTGGATTTCCTGCCACTGCGCCTCGAAGCTCAGCGGCATGAGTTCCTTGTCGGAACCAAGCCACGCAACGGATTCCGGGGAAACCTCGAGGAGATCCGCGATGAGCCGTGAGTTGGAGAGCACGTGGCAAAGCCGTTCGGCCGCCGCTTGCGAGTCCCGGAGCATCCCGAGATACCAATGGGTGGTTCCGAGTGCTTCGCTGACACGGCGGAAGGCGAGCAGTCCGGCGTCGGGGTCCACACCTTCGGCGAGCCAGCCGAGAAGGATGGGGAGCAACTGCCGCTGCAGTGCGGCGCGCCGGCTGACCCCGGCCGTGAGGGCCTCGATGTGGCGCATGGCGCCTTGCGGGTCGCGGTAACCGAGTGCCGCAAGCCGCCCTTGGGCGGCTTCCGGAGTGAGCCGGGCGTCTTCGGTACTCAACTTCGCGGCCGTGTTGAGCAGCGGCCGGTAGAAGATGCGGTCATGCAGTTCCCGAACGGACCGTTTGGTCTTCTGCCAGGTTTCAACCAGCGCGTCCGGATGCGGCCTGCCTGTGGAAAAGGGCCCCAGGACGGCCTTGGCGAGGAACCGCAAAGACTCCTGGCTTGTGGGCATGAGGTGGGTACGGCGCATCTGGAACAACTGGATGCGGTGCTCAAGTACCCGCAGATAGCGGTAGGCCGCGTCGAAGGCAGCGGCGTCCACCCGGCCGATGTAGCCGCCCGCGGACAGCGCGGATATTGCCGACGTCGTATCCCGGCAACGGAGCGTTTCATCGGACTTTCCGTGGACAAGTTGCAGGAGCTGGACCGTGAACTCGACATCGCGCAGCCCGCCGGGACCGAGTTTGATCTGGCGCTGCTCTTCGGCCGGGGCGATGTTGTTCGTCACCCTGCGGCGCATCGCCTGCACCGATTCCACGAACCCTTCCCGGCCGGCGGAAGCCCACACGAGCGGCTGGACAGCCTGCTCGTAACGCGAGCCCAGGTCCCTGTCTCCTGCGATGGTCCGGGCCTTGAGGAGCGCCTGGAACTCCCAGCTTTCAGCCCATTTCGCGTAGTAGCTCAAGTGCGAGGGCAACGTCCTGACGAGGGGACCGGATTTCCCCTCGGGCCGCAGGTTCGCGTCGACCTCCCACAGACCCGGTTCGGTCCCCGTGGATGAAATGGCACGGGATATCCCGGCGGCCAAGGCCGTGCCGATGGTCGCGGCCTCGGCGTCCTCCAGGTCCGGTGCCTCGATCACGTAGATGACGTCGACGTCGGAGATGTAGTTGAGCTCCCGGGCACCGCATTTGCCCATGCCGATGACGGCCAGCCCGACGCCGGCAATATCGGCGGGATCGAAAGTCGCCGCGGCTTCGGCCCTGGCAACGGCGAGGGCCGCCTCTATCGCGGCACCGGCGAGGTCGGCCAGTTCGGCACCGACGGCGGGCATGAAGTCCTGCGGACTGGCGGCGCAGAGGTCCTTGATGGCTAGTTCGGTGAGCCCGCGACGGTAAGCCGTCCGGAGAGCCGTGTAGGCGCTGGCTCCGGTCATCGCGGCAACGGGCCGGGGAGAGTTGGGGTCTGCCTTGACCGATCGGAGCAGCTTCGTCCGGAGCTCACTGGCATCGGCGGACAAGGGCTCCGGGCTGACGCGGACATCGAAGACGTCCAGGTGTTCCGGATGCCTGATCAGGAACTCCCCCAAGGCTTCGGATGCCCCCAGCAAGCGGTAAAGCGGCTCGCTCCGATCCGGGTGCTCCCCGGCGAGCTGCCTGAGCGAGGGATGCTTCTCAATCAGACGGACCAGCGACTGCAACGCGGTGTCCGGGTTGGCGCTGAGGTGCAGACCGGCGAAGATCGTGTCTTGGTCGATGCCGTCGAGTTCACGCGCGGCAAGGAACCGCTCACCCTTTTCAAGGTCGCTGAAACCGGCCGAGATGAGCCGGCGGGCCAGGCTCACACTCACAGCCTAGAGAATGCCGAGATTGCGCTTGAGCTCGTAAGGCGTGACCTGGAGCCGGTAGTCCTGCCATTCCGCACGCTTGTTGCGCAGGAAGTGGTCAAAGACCTGTTCGCCGAGGATGTCCGCTACGAGTTCCGAATCCTCCATGGCGCGGATGGCGTCGTGGAGGCTGGCCGGAAGCGGAGTGTGACCCATCGCCTTGCGCTCGGCCGAAGTCAGCGACCAAACGTCGTCTTCCGCGGCGGCCGGAAGGTCGTAGCCTTCCTCGATGCCCTTGAGCCCGGCACCGAGCAACACTGCGTAGGCGAGATACGGGTTGGTGGCGGAGTCAATGCCGCGGTATTCGATCCGTGCGGACTGGCCCTTGCCCGGTTTGTAGAGCGGCACGCGAACCAGGGCCGAACGGTTGTTGTGCCCCCAGCTCAGGTAGCTCGGCGCTTCGCCGCCGCCCCAGAGACGCTTGTACGAATTGACGAACTGGTTGGTGACGGCGGTGAATTCCGGCGCGTGGCGGAGGATACCGGCAATGAATTGGCGTGCGGTCTTGGACAACTGGAATTCGGCGCCGGCTTCGTAGAAGGCGTTGGTGTCACCCTCGAACAGCGAAAAGTGGGTGTGCATGCCTGAACCCGGGTGGTCGGTGAACGGCTTGGGCATGAAGGTGGCGTAGGTTCCCTGCTGCAGGGCCACTTCCTTGATGACCGTGCGGAAGGTCATGATGTTGTCCGCCGTCTGGAGGGCGTCCGCGTAGCGGAGATCGATCTCGTTCTGGCCGGGTCCGCCCTCATGGTGGCTGAACTCAACGGAAATGCCCACGGATTCAAGCATGGTGACGGCCGTGCGACGGAAGTCCTGTGCCACGCCGCCGGGTACGTGGTCGAAGTAGCCGCCCTCGTCAACGGGAACAGGAACGCCGTTGGCATCGAGGTCCTGGGACTTGAGGAGGTAGAACTCGATCTCGGGATGCGTGTAGCACGTGAAGCCCATGTCCGCGGCTTTGGCGAGGGTGCGCTTGAGCACGTTCCGGGGGTCTGCAGCCGACGGCTCGCCGTCGGGGGTCAGGATGTCGCAGAACATCCTGGAGGTCTGCTCGGTTTCACCACGCCACGGGAGGATCTGGAACGTGGAGGGGTCTGGCTGGGCAAGCATGTCGGATTCGAACACCCTGGCGAGGCCCTCGATGGCCGAGCCGTCGAAACCCAGGCCTTCTTCGAAGGCGCCTTCCACTTCTGCCGGCGCAAGTGCCACCGATTTCAGGGAACCGACGACGTCGGTAAACCACAAGCGTACGAAGCGCACATCACGCTCTTCGATAGTTCGCAGAACGAACTCTTGCTGGCGGTCCATGGGGCCTCATTTCCGGGTCAACGTCCATGCCGCGGATTCGGGATTCGAAGCCGACGACAACTCAGCATTCACTCTACTAAGCATTGGCCCGGATTGGCTGCACCCCCGGTTCGCGTAACACAGCGTTTACAAATGTGAGGCTCCCCATGCGCCGGTGGCTAGGACGGCCGCTACCGCATACGCTCTATCCATGGCCCCAAGCAACAGTTCCGATTCCAGCATGCCCTCCGAAATTCCCGCGCCTTACGGAACGGGACCCGCCGCGGCAGGTTCCGGGGCTTCAGCGGATGCTTCAACACCGAAGCCCGCCGCGAGGATCCGCACCCATCATCTGCAGCAGGCCAAGGCCAAGGGTGAGCGCTTTGCGATGTTGACCGCCTACGAGCAATACACGGCGGAAATTTTCGACCAGGCCGGCATCGAGGTCCTGCTGATCGGCGATTCGGCGTCCAACAACGTCTTCGGGAACGAAACCAGCCTCCCTGTGACCGTCGACGAGCTCCTCCCCTTGTGCCGCGCGGTGGCCCGGTCCGCCAAGCGTGCCTTGGTAGTGGCCGATCTTCCCTTTGGCAGCTACGAAGTGTCGCCGGAGCAGGCAGTGGCAACAGGCGTCCGCTTCCTGAAGGAAGGTTTGGCCCACGCCGTCAAGATCGAAGGTGGCGCGTTCTATGCGGGAACTGTGCGGGCCATGGTCCAGGCAGGCATTCCCGTCATGGCGCACATCGGCTTCACGCCCCAGAGCGAACACTCGCTGGGCGGCTACCGCGTCCAGGGCCGGGGCGACGACGCCGCGCGCCTCGTCGAAGACGCCGTTGCCCTCGCAAATGCCGGAGCGTTCTGTGTGCTCATGGAGATGGTTCCCGCTGAAACAGCTGCCGCCGTCGACGCAGCCATTGACGTACCGACTATAGGAATCGGCGCAGGCAACGCGACCACTGGACAGGTTCTGGTGTGGCAGGACATGGCCGGACTGCGCGGCGGCAAGATGGCCAAGTTCGTCAAGCAATACGCGGATCTTCGCACCACCCTGGGCGCCGCGGCGAAGGCCTACGCCGACGACGTCAGGTCCGGCCAGTTCCCCGGCCCGGAACACTCCTTCTAGGAGGAAGCAGCTTCAGTCCTCCTCGTCCTTGTCCCAGGCTTCGTTGCGGGCCTTGACCTTTTCGAGGGCGTGCTCCGCTTCTTCGCGGGTCTTGTAGGGACCGATCAGCTGGGACCAGTCGGACATCGCGTCCTCTTCGATTTGGTGTGTCTGAACGTTGTACCAGAACTCCGCCACGGTTTCTCCTTTTCGAATCCCGCCGCAAGCCCGGCGGGGCCGGTGCCTTCGCACGGGCCGATATTTAGCTTCTTAGTTACTTGCGTCTCGTGCGTCCCTTATATGATCAATCTATGCCTTCTCCCGCTCTGACCGCACCCATCGGCACGCTGACCCGTGGGACCGTCAGCCCACAGCTGCCTGTTCCGGCGTCCATCCCGCGCCCGGAGTATGTCGGCAAGCCGGGACCCGCGAAGTTCACCGGTTCAGAGGTCAAGTCTGCGGAAACCATCGAGAAGATCCGCATCGCCAGCAAAATCGCGGCCCAGGCGATCGTCGAGGTCGGCAAGCACATCGAGCCCGGCGTCACAACCGACCAGTTGGACCGGATCGGCCACGAGTTCATCCTGGACCACCAGGCCTACCCGTCGACGCTTGGCTACCGCGGCTTCCCCAAGTCCCTGTGCTCCTCGCTCAACGAGGTCATCTGCCACGGCATCCCGGACAGCACCGTCGTCCGGGACGGCGACATCCTGAACATCGACATCACGGCCTACATCAACGGCGTCCACGGCGACACGAACTACACCTTCCTGGTGGGCGAGGTCGACGACGAGTCCCGGCTCCTGGTGGAACGCACCCAGGAGTCGCTCAACCGGGCCATCAAGGCCGTAGCGCCCGGCCGCGAAATCAACGTGATCGGCCGTGCCATCCAGTCGTACGCGAAACGCTTCGGCTACGGCGTGGTCCGTGACTTCACGGGCCACGGCGTCGGCGAGGCGTTCCACACCGGCCTGATCATCCCCCACTACGACGCCGCGCCGGCCTACAACACCATCATCGAAGCCGGAATGGTCTTCACGATTGAACCCATGCTCACCCTTGGAACGATCGAGTGGGACATGTGGCCCGATGAATGGACCGTCGTCACCCGGGACCACAAGCGGACCGCACAATTTGAACACACCCTGTTGGTCACCGAGACCGGCGCCGAAATCCTGACTCTTCCCTAAGCTCTCCGGAAGGTCACCTGCAGCCGTTCGCGCTGCGACATGCCCACCCCTCCTGCCATGAACGGAAACGCATTGACCAAGAAGGATGAGAAGATCCACAAGAACGGCCCGCTGATCGGCATCGACGTCGGTGGCACCGGCATCAAGGGCGGCATCGTCGATCTCAAGAAAGGCAAGCTGCTCGGGGACCGCCTCCGCATACCGACGCCGCAACCCGCCACTCCCGAAGCCGTCGCCGAAGTGATCGCACAGATCGTCGAAGAGTTGTCGGCCCGTGAGGATGCTCCGGCCAAGGGTTCGCCCGTGGGAGTCACTTTCCCCGGAATCATCCAGCACGGCGTGGTCCGCTCTGCCGCCAACGTGGACAAGTCCTGGCTCGACACGGACATTGATTCGCTCCTCACCAAGCGCCTGGACCGTCCCGTCGAGGTCATCAACGACGCCGACGCGGCCGGTCTCGCTGAAGCCCGCTACGGCGCAGGCGAAGGCGTCGACGGCACGGTTCTGGTGATCACCCTCGGAACGGGCATCGGCTCGGCCTTCATCTTCAACGGGCACCTGGTGCCCAACGCCGAGCTCGGCCACCTCGAAGTGGACGGCCACGACGCCGAGACGAAGGCATCCGCCGTCGCGCGTGAACGCGACGGCTTGAGCTGGGAAGAGTACAGCGTGCTGCTGCAGCGCTATCTCTCCCACGTCGAGTTCCTGTTCTCCCCCGAGCTCTTCATCATCGGTGGCGGTATCTCGAAGCGTTCGGACGAGTACTTCCCGCACTTGGATCTGCGGACACGCATCGTCACGGCGGAACTGAAGAACGACGCCGGAATCGTGGGGGCCGCGCTGGACGTCGCCCTCCACCACAAGCTCGCCAAGTAGACGTGGTGCCGGTGGCGGCTGCGGCTTCCCCTCCGCTGCCGCCACCGGAGCTAGATGGGGCTCTTCTCGGAGCTCTTGCCCTTGGCGCCCTTCGCCGCATTATCCGCGGCTGCGGTTTCGGCTTCGTGGCGGAGCAGCGAAATGGCCGACTCGAAGTCCTCAAGCGATTCGAAGGCCTGGTAAACGCTGGCAAATCGCAAGTAGGCGACTTCGTCCAGCTTCTGGAGTGGTCCAAGGATGGCCAGGCCGACCTCGTGGGCATCGATCTCCGCCGCACCGGAAGAGCGGATGTTTTCTTCGACTTCCTGGGCCAGCATCGCAAGGTCGTCCTCGGTCACTGGACGGCCTTGGCAGGCCTTGCGAACGCCGTTGATGATCTTGATCCGACTGAAGGGTTCCCCCACGCCCGAGCGTTTGATGACGGAAAGGCTGGTGGTCTCCACGGTGGTGAAACGGCGTCCGCACTCGGGGCACTGGCGCCGACGGCGGATGGCCGAGCCGTCGTCGGCCATTCGACTGTCCACAACACGTGAGTCGGGGTTTCGGCAGAACGGACAATACACGCTGGGCCTCCCCTGCTCGGTTCCCGGCCACCTGTCCCCGCGGCGGGATCGGCCGGGAACGCAAAAGGTGCCGGAAGTTTGACTTCCGGCACCAGTTTACGGCTATATAAGGCCTAATGACAAGACTGTAATTACTATATGTAGTGGTTGTGACCCATACATGTAGTGGTTTAGGCCTCCGCGAAACGAATCTTTACGGCGTCGCCGTGGCCGGGCAGGTCTTCGGCATCGGACAGGCTCACGATGTGTTTGCTGACTTGCTCCAAGGCAGCCTTGTCGTAGTTGATCACCTGTACGGCCCTGAGGAATGTTGTCACGTTCAGTCCGGAAGAGAAGGCTGCGGTGCCGCTCGTGGGCAAAACGTGGTTGGATCCTGCACAGTAGTCTCCGAGGCTGACCGGGCTGTAGTCCCCCACGAAAATCGCGCCCGCGTTGCGGATCCTTGCGGCGACCGCTGCTGCGTCCGCCGTCATGATTTCCAGGTGCTCTGCCGCGTAGGCATCGCAGACCGCGATGCCCTGCTCGACATCGTCCACCAGCACCACGCCCGACTGGGGTCCCGACAATGCGGTAGTGACCCGCTCGCCATGCTTCGTGGTTCCTGCCTGCACCGTGAGTTCCCGCTGCACAGCGGAGGCAAGTTCCTCGGAGTCGGTGATCAGGACAGACGCCGCCTTGGGGTCGTGCTCTGCCTGGCTGATGAGGTCAGCGGCCACGAGCGCCGGACGGGCCGAAACATCAGCCAAAATGGCGATCTCGGTGGTGCCGGCCTCGGAGTCGATCCCCACGACGCCTTTCACAAGACGCTTCGCGGTGGCCACGAAAATGTTTCCCGGACCGGTCACAACGTCCACCGGTTCGATGGCCTGATCATCGGCAGCCCCGGGGATGCCGTAGGCAAAGGAAACAATCGCCTGGGCGCCTCCAATGGCATAGACCTCGTCGATGCCGAGCAAAGCGGCAGCTGCCAGGATGGTGGGGTGGGGCAGGCCTCCGAAGTCCTTCTGGGGCGGGGAAGCCAAGGCAATCGAGGCAACCCCGGCGGCCAGCGCCGGAACAACGTTCATGATGACGGAGGACGGGTAGACGGCCAGGCCGCCGGGAACATACAAACCCACGCGGCCCACGGGTACCCAGTTCTGGCTGACGACGGCGCCGTCCCCCAGTTCAACGTCGACGTTCGCAGGCCGTTGGCCATCCGCAAAACGCCGGGCACGGCGGATGGATTCCTCCAGGGCTGCGCGCACTGAAGGATCCAGGTTTTCAAGGGCTTCGGCAAGGGCGGCAGCCGGCACTCGCGGATGGGACTGTTCCACGCCGTCGAACGCCAATGCGAACTCCCCAAGCGCTTCGAAGCCGCGGGAACGGACGGCCGCAATGATGTCCAGGACTTTTTGCTCGGCGTCCGCCATGGTCTGATGTTTCGCCCGGGGCACCACGGCGCGCAGTTCCGCCAAGGTCAGGGACCGTCCGCGCAAGTCAATGCGGTGGAAGTCCAGGGACTGGGCGGCGGTTTCGGCAGGATTCTCCGGGAAATTGGTCACCAGATCATTTTACGGGGCAAGCGGCGGTCCCTCCGGCTGCTTTCCCATCAAGCTGAAAAGCGTCAGGAGGAATGTCACAAGGGCCGTCGCCCCTGGCCACAGCAAGAGGGCCGTCACCGACCGTAATGAGAAGCCGTCACTTCCACTCGAGGCGGAGCCCCACCATTGCGCGGCCAGCAGACCCACCTGCCAGGCCACCAAGGCCCCTACGGCACCACCGAGAACGGCAAGGAACGTGCGGAGGCCGTGCCCCGGCCTCCGGACCTTGCTGTCGAGCAGGACCGCGGTGAAGCAGCCGGAAAGCAGCAGAAGCCCGGCAAGGACCAAATCCCTCGGGAGCCGCCCCGCCGAAGCCGTCGGATCGGCGAGGGCAGGATTTCCCGAGATCACGTTGAGGCCACCCGGAGCCAACAGCCACCAAGCGAGGCCCAGCCCAACGCCCGCGGCGGCGGGCACCGCGAGCCAAAGCCACCATGTGCGGTCCCGCGTGTCCGTTCCGGTGTCCGGGTCAGTATCCCCCGCGGGGCCGGAGACGAGAAGGTTCGATGTTGGCTTGGTCATGACACAAACATTAACAAACGTTTCTGGACGCCCAACAAGCAAGCGTGCCGGCGAGCAGCGGAATACGCTGAATCCACCAGCGTTAATACCAATAGCTCACGCAGGAGATCGGCAAAGTGGCTTCGGACAATCCAGCTTTTGAAGCAACATTCAAGCAAATGTTCCGCCGGCATGCCGCCGGCGTGGCCATCATCACTGCCGACCTCAACGGCAAGCCTTTCGGGTTCACTGCGACCTCCGTGGCTTCGCTGTCGGCCGAGCCGCCCCGCTTCACGTTCAACATGTCCCGCAGTTCCAGTTCCTGGCCGGCGGTGGCGAATTCGACGTATATCGGCTTGCACATGCTCGGCCTCGAGAACCAGGCCCTCGCGGACCGCTTCGCCCGCACCCAGGAAAGGTTTGAAGGCGATCATTGGGAGCCAGGGCCCTTCGATGTCCCCATCCTCAAGAACGTGGCCGGCTGGCTGATCGGCAAGATCCAGATGCGCCTGTCCTTCGAAAACAACGCGATCGTGGTGGTGGAGGTTGTCGACGGGCTGGTCGGCGAGGACGACACTCCCCTGCTGTACCACTCGGGCTCCTACGGCCAGCCGGTTCCGCTCGACTATGAAATTTAGTCAGGGCAGGAAAATCCGGTGAGGGCAGGAAATCCAGCGTTACCGGCCGGCCGGCTCAGGTAGCCGGCCGGTCACGTGTCCAGGCAGGTCGGGCCAAGAAGTACCTTGAGGTCACCGAAAAGTGACGGGGTGGGATTCACGCGCAGGTGCACGGGCAAGCCCATGACCTCGACCTTGGAGTCGCCCTGCAAGTGGAGCCTGACCTCGGAGTTTCCCCGGTGGGTGGTCAAAACATCGCGAAGATCGGTGACGACGGCTTCGGTTGCCTTGTAGGTGGGCATCGTGATGACGAGAGGACCGTTGGTGCTCTCGCTCAGGTCCGGAACCGAGAGCTCCATGCAGTTCAAGGTGACCGCACCGTCGTCGCGCCGCTGCAAGCGGCCCTTGACCACCACGATCAGGTCCTCCGCGAGGACCGAAGCGATAGGCCCGTACACCTGGCCGAAGAACATGACCTCGATGGAAGCACCGAGGTCTTCGATCTCCGCCCGCGCGTAGGCGTTGCCGCTTGCTTTGGCGATCCTGCGGCTGAGTGAAGTGATCATGCCCGCAATGGTGACGATGGCGCCGTCGTGCGGTCCGTCTTCTCCGAGAATAGACGTGATCGATTGCTCTGCATGCTGGCTCAGCACGCCCTCAAGCCCCTGCAGGGGGTGGTCCGAAACATAGAGTCCCAGCATGTCCCGCTCGAAGGCGAGCTTGTCCTTCTTCTCCCATTCCGGCAGGTCCGGGATCTCCGTGCTCAGGGAGGCCTGCGGCTCCTGGTCCTCGAATCCGGCGAAGAGATCGAACTGGCCGATCGCCTCATTGCGCTTGAGCGTGATGACGGAGTCGATCGCTTCTTCGTGCACCATGGCCAAAGCACGCCGGTGATGGCCGAGGGAGTCGAACGCGCCGGCCTTGATGAGGGACTCGATGGTGCGCTTGTTGCAGACCACCGCCGGGACCTTCATGAGGAAGTCCTTGAAGGAGGTGTAGGCGCCCTCGCTCGCACGGGCCGCCACCATGGCTTCCACCACGTTGACGCCGACGTTGCGGATGGCCCCCATTCCGAAGCGGATGTCGGTTCCCACAGGAGTGAAGTTGAGGCTTGACTCGTTGACGTCCGGCGGTAGGACCGTGATGCCCATGCGCCGGCACTCATTGAGGTAGATCGCCGATTTGTCCTTGTCGTCGCCCACGGACGTGAGCAGGGCAGCCATGTATTCGGGGGCGTAGTGGGCCTTCAGGTACGCAGTCCAGTAGGAGATGACACCGTACGCTGCGGAGTGCGCCTTGTTGAAGGCGTAGTCGGAGAACGGGAGCAGGATGTCCCACAGGGTCTTGACGGCCTCCATGGAGTAGCCGTTGTCCTGCATGCCTTGGGAAAAGCCGGCGAACTGCTTGTCCAGTTCGGATTTCTTCTTCTTGCCCATGGCGCGGCGCAGGATATCGGCTTGACCCAGTGAGTAACCGGCCAGCTTCTGGGCCACGGCCATGACCTGCTCCTGGTACACGATCAGGCCGTAGGTTCCGCCGAGGATTTCCGAGAGCGGTTCCTCGAGCTCCGGATGGATCGGGATGACTTCCTGGATCTTGTTCTTGCGCAGGGCGTAGTCGGTGTGCGCGTTGGCACCCATGGGACCTGGCCGGTACAGCGCCAACACGGCGGAGATGTCTTCGAAGTTGTCAGGCTTCATGAGCTTGAGCAGCGACCGCATGGGTCCGCCGTCGAGCTGGAAGACCCCCAAAGTGTCGCCGCGCGCCAGCAACTCGTACGACGCCGGGTCGTCCAACGCCAGGTGCTCAAGATCGAGGTCGACGCCCCGGTTCATCTTGATGTTTTCCAGCGCGTCGGAAATGATCGTCAGGTTCCTCAAGCCGAGGAAGTCCATCTTGATCAGGCCAAGGCCTTCGGACGTCGGGTAATCGAACTGCGTGATGACCTGGCCGTCCTGGATGCGGCGCATGACAGGAATGACGTCGATGATGGGGTCCGAGGACATGATGACACCGGCGGCATGCACGCCCCACTGCCGCTTCAGCCCCTCAATGCCCAGCGCGGTCTCGAAGACCTTGGCAGCCTCCGGGTCGGTGCTGATCAGCTGGCGGAAGTCGCCGGCCTCGCCATAGCGCTTGGCCTCCGGGTTCTGGATGTCCGCCAGCGGAATGTCCTTGGCCATCACGGCCGGTGGCAGGGCCTTGGTGAGCTGTTCACCCATGCTGAACGGGTAGCCAAGCACGCGGGAGGAGTCCTTGAGCGCCTGCTTGGTCTTGATGGTTCCGTAGGTGACAATCATGGCAACGCGCTCGTCGCCGTACTTCCGGGTGACGTAGTCGATCACCTCGGAACGGCGACGATCATCGAAGTCGACGTCGAAGTCGGGCATGGATACGCGGTCCGGGTTGAGGAAGCGCTCGAAAATCAGGCCGTGTTCCAGCGGGTCGAGGTCGGTGATGCGCATGGCGTACGCCACCATGGAGCCCGCACCCGAACCACGGCCCGGGCCCACCCTGATTCCGTTGTTCTTTGCCCAGTTGATGAAGTCGGCCACCACGAGGAAGTAGCCCGGGAAGCCCATGGAGGTGATGACGTCAAGCTCATAGTCGGCTTGCTTGCGCACCTTGTCCGGGACGCCGTCCGGGTAGCGGTAATCGAGTCCCGTGGCCACTTCCTTGACGAGCCAGGACGTCTCGTCCTCGCCGGGAGGGCAGGGGAACCGAGGCATGTAGTTCGCGCCCGTGTTGAAGGACACTTCGCAGCGCTCTGCGATCAACAAGGTGTTGTCGCAGGCCTCGGGATGGTCGCGGAACAGCTCGCGCATCTCCTGCGGCGACTTCAAGTAGTAGCCGCTGCCGGAGAAAGCGAACCGGGAGCCGCCGTTGTCATAGGTGGGCTCAAGCAGAGTGGAGCCCGACTGGATCGCCAAAAGCGCCTCGTGGGCCTTCGCATCATGCTCGTGCGTGTAGTGGAGGTCATTGGTGGCCACGAGCGGAAGCTTCAGTTCCTTGGCCAGGCGCAGCAGATCGCCAGTGACCCGCCGCTCGATGTCCAGGCCATGGTCCATCAGTTCGCAGAAGTAGTTTTCCGCACCGAAGATGTCGCGGAACTCGGATGCCGCAGCCAGCGCCTCCCGGTATTGTCCCAGCCGGAGGCGGGTCTGGACTTCACCGGAAGGGCAACCGGTGGTGGCGATCAGGCCTTCGGAATAGGTGTTCAGCAACTCCCGGTCCAAGCGTGGCCATTTGCCGAACACCGAGTCGAGCGAAGCAATCGAGGATGCCCGGAACAGATTCCGCATGCCCGCGTTGTTGTAGCTCAACAACGTCATGTGGGTGTAGGAACCACCACCGGACACGTCGTCTTTCCGCTGGCTCTCGTCGCCCCAACGGACGCGCTCCTTGTCGCCGCGCGCCGTGCCCGGCGTGACATAGGCCTCGACGCCGATGATCGGCTTGATGCCTTTGTCCGTGGCCTTCTTCCAGAAATCGAAGGCACCGAACAAGTACCCGTGGTCCGTGGTGGCCAATGCCGGCATGCCCAACCGCTCGGTCTCGTCAAACAACTCAGTGAGACGGGCCGCACCATCCAGCATGGAATATTCGGTGTGGGTGTGCAGATGGACGAACGAGTCATTGCTGGAAGTCACCACGACAGTCTACCGGCAGGGACCCCGCGGTTGGAGTGGCGCGCTGGAAGCGTGGATCGCGCTACGCGTTGCCGCTTTCCAGAAGCTCGAGCGCGTATTGCAGGTCCGCCGGATACTGGCTGGTGACTTCCACCCACTCGCCGGTCCGGGGGTGGTTGAAGCCAAGCCGCCGCGCGTGCAGCCACTGCCGGGTCAGTCCCAGGTTGGCAGCCAAACGCGGGTCCGCCCCATAGGTCAGGTCGCCGGCGCAGGGGTGCCGGAGGGCCGAGAAGTGAACCCGGATCTGGTGTGTCCTGCCTGTCTCAAGATGAATTTCCACGAGGGTCGCCTTGCCGTAGGCCTCGAGGACTTCGTAGTGCGTCACGGAGGGACGGCCATCCTCGATCACCGCGAATCGCCAATCATGCCCGGGGTGGCGCCCGATAGGCGCGTCTATGGTGCCTTCCAGGGGATCCGGCAGGCCCTGGACCACTGCGTGGTACACCTTGTCCACCGTGCGTTCCTTGAAGGCCCGCTTGAGCACCGTGTAAGCGTGTTCGCTCTTGGCCACGACCATGACTCCCGACGTTCCGACGTCGAGGCGGTGGACGATGCCGGCACGTTCAGGCGCGCCTGACGTCGAGATCCGGTATCCCGCACCGGCGAGGCCACCCACCACGGTAGGACCAACCCAACCCGGAGACGGGTGCGCCGCCACGCCGACCGGCTTGTCGATGACGACAAAATCGTCATCGTCCAACAGGATATTCAGGCCTTCCACGACTTCCTCCACGACTTCCAAGGGATCCCTGCGTTCGGGAACGGTGACTTCCAACACGGACCCGGCAATGAGTTTCGCCGACTTGCCCACTGTGTTCGCAGAGACTTTGACATTGCCCTCGGCGATCAACAAGGCGGCCGCGGAGCGGGAGATATCCATCATCTTCGCCAAGCCCGCGTCGGCCCTTGCCCCGCCCAATTCTTCGGGCACCACGAACTGCTCAGACATCGCCCGGAGCCTGTTCTTCCGGCGTGCCGGATTTTGCCGGCGCGGAATCGGCGGAATGATGGCGGGAGCCGTCGAGTCCGATCCCCCGTATGGTCAGCAGGCAGATGATCACGACGCCGGAAACCACCGCGGAGTCGGCGATGTTGAAGATTGCGAAGTTGGGCAACTGGATGAAGTCCACCACGTGGCCCATGGCGAAGGAAGGCTCGCGGAAAAGCCGGTCCGTAAGGTTCCCGAGCGCGCCGCCCAGCAGCAGGCCGAGCGCCAGTGACCACCAGACCGACCCCAATCGACGCACTTGGAACAGAATCACCACCGAAACGGCGGCCATGACGATCGTGAAGACCCACGTGACGTTTTCACCGATGGAGAACGCAGCGCCCGAGTTTCGGATGTAGTACCAATGCAGGAGCGGAGGAAGCACAGGGATCCGCTCGCCTTCGACCATGGTGCTGGTGACCCAGAGCTTGGTCAGTTGATCGAAGGCGTACGCGAACACGGCGAAGCCGGCAAAGACCCAAAGCAGTGCCGGACGCCACGTGTGGGCTTTGGTGCGGACCGGTTCCGTGGTGCCGTTCGTTTGTTCTGTGCCGTCAGTTTGTTCGTCGCTCATAGTACTTTCATTCGGTAACCGTGGCTTCTGGCGCCTTAACAGGCGAAAGCCGGTGGCCGAGGAATCCCCAGCCACCGGCTTTCAGAATACTTGCTAGACCTCTGCGGCGGCTTCGCCGACCTCAGGAGCGGCAACCGAGCCGCGGGCATCCAGGTCACGCAGCTGGCCTTCGATGTAGGCCTTCAGGCGGGAGCGGTAGTCGCGCTCGAAGCCGCGGAGCTGCTCCACCTTGCGTTCGAGAACGCTGCGCTGCTGCTCGAGGGCACCGAGGATCTTGCGGGACTTGTCCTGCGCGTCGTTGACGAGGCTGGAGGCTTCGATCTGTGCCTCGGCAATGATCTTTTCCTTCTGCTGCTCGCCATCGGCCACGTGCTTGTCGTGCATCTGCTGGGCCATGGCCAGCAGGCCGGCTGCGGACTCGGCGGAAGGAGAGCCTGCGGAAGGTGCGGCCGGGGCCGGAGCGGCGGCAACGGCCGGCTCCTTCTTCTTCTCTGCCTCGGCGGCCTTCGCTTCGGCATCCGCCTTGGCCTGTGCGTCCTTGTCGGCCTTCACCGGAGCGGGCACCTTCTCGACCACGGGTGCCGATGCTGCGCTGGCAGGGACCGGGTTTCCGCCTTCGGCGAGCTTCTTGCGGAGCTCGTCGTTCTCCTGGTTCAAGCGCCTCAGCTCGACGACGATTTCGTCGAGAAAGTCGTCGACCTCGTCCTGGTCGTAGCCTTCGCGGAACTTGGTCGGCTGAAAGCGCTTGTTGACAACGTCTTCTGGCGTCAAAGCCATCTGGTCACCTCGTTGGTCTAGTTAGTCAGTAGGCCTTCCGGCCGTTCAAAACTACGGTACCTAAATATCATCTGATTCCCCCAATTCAACACCATCGTGTTGGGTCGGAGGTTTGCAACCCACTAGCCGAAGAAAACAGATTGACGGCACATGGACTGCGGAAGAGCTACGCCAGCGAGTAGACGAATCCCATCGCGATGCTGACGACAATAAACACGATCAGAAATGCCAGGTCAAGGGACACCCCACCAAGCTGCAGCGGTGGAATGAGCCGGCGGATCCGTTTCAAGGGCGGATCAGTCACGGAATAGACCACGTGCGCGGCCACCAAGGCGCCACCGCGGGGGCGCCACTGGCGCGCAAACATCTGCACCAGATCGAAAACGAGCCTGATGATGAGGGTGACCAGGAACAGCAGCAATGCAATGTACAAAAGGCCGAAAACTATGCCCACGGGTTAGCTCAGATCTCCTAGTTCGCCATTTTTCCGGTCAGTCCCTCTATTGCAACACAGATGCCAGGCAGATCGCTCTGCCTGGCATCCGGGTTGACCGCGCTAGCTCTGGTTGAAGAACGTTGCTTGCGCTTCGCTGACCTTCTTGTCGTCGCCGAGAACTTCGACGTACGACGGCGACAGCAGGAAAACCTTGCTGGTGACGCGCTCAATGCTGCCGTGGAGTCCGAAGACCAAACCGGCGGAAAAATCGACGAGGCGCTTGGCATCTGCCTCGCCCATGTCCGTGACGTTCATGATCACCGGGATGCCATCCCGGAAACTCTCGCCGATGATCTTGGCGTCATTGTAGGAGCGGGGATGGACAGTGGTGATCTGCCTCAGACCGGAGGCGTCTTCGCGGCTGGACGCCGCACGCTTGATAGGTGTCACGGGTGCGCGGTATTCCTCTTCGGCGACAGGGGGGACTTCACGAACTACTTCACGTACAGGTGCTGGGGCGCGGCGCTCTTCACGATTGTGGTCGACCGACCGGTCCTCGTCCGTGTGCTGCACGTGCTGCTCAGACTCGTAGTGTTCATCGCCATCGGCGAGCCCAAGATAAACCATTGTCTTGCGCAGTGCGCCAGCCATGCTGGACTCCTATCGTGTCTGCAGTGGGCGGGCCGCCCATGACTTGACATCGCTGAAATCCCGGCCCGTCGCTTCCAATACTTTGACGCTACCCCACGCGCGGGCGCGAACCGAGAATATCCGAGCCAATTCGCAGGTGTGTCGCACCGAATTGAACGGCAGCTTCGAGGTCCTGGCTCATCCCGGCGGATACCCCCACGGCGTCCGGATGAAGTCCCCGAAGATCCTGTGAAATGTTGGCGAGTTTCTCGAACGCTTCCTCCGGGGGCGCACCGAGCGGCGCGACCGCCATCACGCCGGCCAGGCGCAGTCCGGCGGCGGTTGCGATGGATTCCGCGAGGCGCTCGACGTCGGACGGAGCGGCACCGCCGCGGTGGGCGCCGCCGTCGTCCTCAAGACTGACCTGGATGTAGCAGTCGAGGTCCGGCCTGCCGGACTCGGACTGTTGCCGCGCAACGGCCTTTGCAAGTGCCTCGGCGAGTTGCGGACGGTCGATCGATTGGACGGAGAACGCGTACTTCACGACGGACTTGGCCTTGTTGCTTTGCAGTTGACCAATGAAGTGCCAACGCACCGGGAGTCCGGCGAGCTCGGCGGACTTCGCGGCCGCTTCCTGGTCCCGGTTTTCGCCGACATCCGTCACGCCAAGTGCCGCCAGCCGCGCTACGTCCGCTGCGGGATGGAACTTGCTGACGACTATCAGTTGCGGCTCTTCGCTTCGCCCGGCGGCCGCGGTTGCCGCCGAAATCCTTTGGCGGACCGCGGAGAGCCGTTCGCGCAGCTCGGCCGTACGCCGATCGCCCGCGGCGCTTTCCGCCGTGGGGAAATCCTCACTCATGCGTCCACACCAAACCTGCAAACCGCCCTGTTTTCTGATTGCGGCGGTACGAGAAGAGCCGGGCGGTCTCGCGCGTGCACTCCCCCGAGTACTCGACCGTGACGTCGAGTGCCTGCAGCTGGGCACGCACACCGGCAGGCAGGTCCAGTGCGGGCGTGCCCCACGAGGTTGTGGACCAGGTTTCCGGAACCGCGGCAGCCACGTCCGTCCGCAGCTGTTCCGGAACTTCGTAGCATTCACCGCAGATGGAAGGGCCCACCCAGGCGCTGATGGCCGCCGCGCCGCGGTTTCGCATCTCCACCACAGTGGCCGAAACGATATCGGCGGCAACCCCGGGCCGGCCGGCATGGACCACCGCAAGGACGGGATTGACGTCATCCGGCACTTTGCCCAAGAGCACAACGGGGACACAATCGGCCACCATGACCGCGAGGGGTTGCCCCCTTGACACCATGGCGTCCGCCGTTGGTCCGTCCCCGGGCACGGAGATGAATTCGACGGCTTTTCCGTGGACCTGGTTCATGTATTGGAAACGGCGTCCGCCGAGCCCCGCTGCTGCTTCCAGCCGGGCCCGGCGCACCATGACGTCGTCAGGATTGTCCGCTACGTGCAGTGCAAGGTTGCCCGCATCGTCATCGGAGAAGGCAACCGAAATTCCGGGCCGCACTTCTTTTCGCCACCAAAACACTACTGGCTAACTCTCCTGGGTGGGTTTGAACAGAGCTGCTACTTCAGGAAGTCCGGAACATCGAGGTCGTCGGTGCGGCTTCCCGAAAGGTCCGGTTCGACGACGGCCGGGAGGTCGACGTCGAAGCCCGAGTCGGCGGGCAAGGCGGACGGGCGCTGCTGGCCCCAGTTGCTCAAGCCGGAAGCTCCGACACCGGCGGAAACATGCTGCGGCGCAGAGTAGGCCGGAGCAGCTGTTGGTGCCGCGGGACGGTCCGGAGCGGCAGGGGCCTGGTGCTGACCCGGCTGCTGGGCTGCAGGCTGGTTCATCGAGGGTGAGGTGGCCTTGAGGTCGTCAAAACCGGCGGCGATAACCGTGACGCGCGCCTCGTCACCCAAGGCGTCGTCGATGACGGCACCGAAGATGATGTTGGCTTCGGGGTGGGCCACTTCCTGCACGAGCCTCGCGGCCTCGTTGATCTCGAACAGGCCGAGGTCCGAGCCGCCCTGGATGGAAAGCAGGACGCCGTGGGCGCCGTCGATCGATGCTTCCAGAAGCGGAGAAGCGATGGCGAGTTCGGCGGCCTTGACAGCGCGGTCCTCTCCTCGTGCCGAGCCGATACCCATCAGCGCGGAGCCTGCACCCTGCATGACCGACTTGACGTCGGCGAAGTCGAGGTTGATCAGGCCAGGGGTGGTGATGAGGTCCGTGATGCCCTGGACACCGGACAGAAGTACTTGGTCAGCGGAACGGAAAGCGTCCAGGACGGAGACGTTACGGTCGCTGATGGACAGGAGGCGGTCGTTGGGGATGACGATGAGGGTATCGACTTCGTCGCGCAGGGCGTCGATTCCGGCCTCGGCCGAGCCGGCGCGCCGGCGGCCTTCGAAGGTGAAGGGACGCGTGACCACACCGATGGTCAGTGCGCCGAGCGAGCGTGCGATCCGGGCCACGACGGGGGCGCCGCCGGTTCCGGTGCCGCCGCCTTCGCCTGCGGTGACGAAGACCATGTCGGCTCCGCGGATGACCTCTTCGATCTCGTCGGCGTGGTCCTCGGCTGCCTGGCGTCCGACGTCGGGGTTGGCGCCGGCTCCCAGACCGCGGGTGAGTTCACGTCCGACGTCGAGCTTGACGTCCGCGTCGCTCATGAGGAGAGCCTGGGCATCGGTGTTGATGGCGATGAACTCGACGCCGCGGAGGCCGACTTCGATCATTCGGTTAACTGCATTCACGCCACCGCCGCCGATGCCGACGACCTTGATGACGGCCAAGTAATTCTGCGGTGCTGCCACGTTTCGTGCCCCTTGCTTGTGTCCTATAGCGAAACAGATCGAGTCCAACTTGAATCCTTGGACCTTAACCCTCTAGTTGAAGGTTATAGTTATGTCAAGTAACTCTTAAGTGACGGTATGGGCTATGAATCCGACATTCAATGACCGCCTCCGCGTGTCGTGTGAAAGTCCGAAAAATAGCCCTCTACGTCAGAGAAGTTACTTCCTGAAATGGTCTATTTGGTGAACGGGTGCCTCGGTGCGCTGACATCGTAGACATTCACCGGAACTTTTGGATTGGCGGGAGCCTTGAGCAACGCCTCGAGGACGCGGGCCTTCAGCTCCTTCTCGTCCGCATTCCCCCACACCACGATCTTGCCGTCCGTGAGCTTGAGCTCGACGGCGTCCGGCGACGAGGCCGACGCGTTGGCCATCTTCGCCAGGACATCCGCCGGCAGCGTCGCAAGAACGGCCGTGATCGCCTTGAAGAGATTCTGGTTGGCTCCTTGCCCATCGATGAGCGGCAAGGCAACCGATGCGGGATCGGCCGTTGATCCGAGCTGGACGCCGTCGACGTCAACCAGTGAATAGTTGTCACCGCTCTTCACCAGGGCCACGGGTACCCGCTCCACGATGTGGACCAGGAGTTCCGACGGCGGCCGGGCTTCGGTACTGACTGAACGTACCTGGACGAGGGGCTTGAGCAGCGCGGCGATCTCGGCGTCGTTGATTTGCGGAAGGGGTTTTCCCTTCACCGGTTCGAGTGCCTTCTGGACGCTCCCCGCCTGGAGAAGCTTCGTACCGTCGACCGACACTGTGCGCACGGCGAACACCGGCGAGTAGATCGCCGCAACGATAATTCCGGCGACAAGGGCGACGATGATGGCCAAGGCCGTGAGCACTGTCCTCCGGCGCTTGCGTCCCTTGGGTTCCGGAAAGGCCAGCACGTTGCTGTCCTTCGCACGGGCGGCCTCCGAAGGGCCACCGACGGGATCGTCGAGGCTGCGTTCAGCACTGACGACTCCCGGCCGGGTGCCCGCCTGCGGCTTGAAAGTCGGCTTCCGGGTGTCAGCCACCCAACAGCTCCACGATCCGGGGCCCGTAGGCCGTGACGTCACCGGCTCCGACGGTGAGGACGATGTCGCCCTCGCCGGCCGCGGAGAGAACCGCGTCCAGCGCTTCCTGCCCGCCGGCAACGAGCCTGCCGCTCTTGAGGCGCCCTGTGATCAGGGTGCTCGTGACCCCGGGAATGGGATCCTCGCGGGCAGGGTAGATATCCAGCACGAGGGCCGTATCCGCCTCGCCAAGCGCTTCAGCAAACTGCTCCGCGAATTCGCGCGTGCGGGAAAACAGATGTGGCTGGAAGAGCACATGCACCTTGTTGCCGCCTGCGACGGAACGGGCAGCGGACAGGGCGGCCCGGACCTCCGTGGGGTGGTGGGCGTAGTCGTCGTAGACACGCACGCCCCTCCCCTGCCCCTTGAACTCGAATCGCCGCGAGGCTCCGGTGAAATGGCCGAGGGCGGCCGCGGCAACCCCGGGCGCCACGCCGAGCTCGACGGCGACGCCGAACGCGGCCGCCGCGTTCAAGGCGTTGTGCCGCCCGGGCACTTGGAGGTCGAGCCGGTATTCCTGTCCGCCCACGGAGACCCTGACGTCGCCGGGTCCCCCGTCGCGCAGCCGGATATCGGCGTCCTCCGCGGTCCCGTAGCTCAGTACCCGGGTATTGCCTGCGGCGCGGGTCCGTTCCGCGAGGGCCCGGGCGCCGTCGTCGTCCGCGCAGGCGAAAAGCACGCCGTTGGCGGGCAGGAGTGCCGCGAAACTGTCGAAAGAGGCGTAGACGGCCTCAGGCGTGCCGTAGTAGTCCAGGTGGTCGGCCTCGACGTTGGTGACGACGGCGATGAGGGGCCGGTAGTTGAGGAAGGAACCGTCCGATTCGTCGGCTTCGGCAACGAAGATATCCGACGCGCCGTGCGCGGCGTTGACACCGAGGGCAGGTACGTTGGCGCCGATGGCGAACGACGGATCCAGGCCCGCTTCCTTGAGCAACACGGCAACCATTGACGTGGTGGTGGATTTGCCGTGCGTCCCGGCCACGGTCACCACGCGGTCGGCGCCCATGGTTGCTGCGAGGGCCTCGGAGCGGTGGAGCACCGGCAGACCGGCCGCCCGGGCCGCTTCCAGCTCCGGATTGTCCGCCCTGATGGCCGAACCGGCGACGACGGTCTGGGCGTCACGAAGATTTTCCGCGGCGTAGCCCACAGCGATCCGCGCCCCGGCCGACTGGAGGTCCTGCATGACGGGCAGGTCCTTGGCGTCGGAACCGCTCACGGGAACGCCCCTGGCCACCATGATGCGTGCGACGGCGGACATGCCCACGCCGCCGATGCCGATGAAATGGACCCTACCGAGGGAATTGATGTCTGCGAGGGGCTGGGTCATTCGGATACCGCTTCCAAGACGAGATCAGCCATCCGCTGATCAGCATTTCTGATGCCAAGTTCCTTTGCCTTGCTGGCCATGTCCTCAAGGCGGGCTTGATCCGTGAGCAAGGGAATCAACTCGGCTTTGAGCCACTCCGCGGTCAAGGCCCGGTCGTCGACCAGAAGCGCTGCCCCGGCCTTGACCAGTGCGGAGGCGTTCATTGCCTGCTCGCCGTTTCCGATGGGCAGTGGAACGAAGACTGCCGGGAGCCCGACGGCGGCCACCTCACTGACGGTTGCCGCGCCGGATCGGGCAAGGAGGACGTCTGCTGCCGCGTAGACGTTTTCCATGCCGTCGACGTATTCCACCTGGTGGTAGCCGTCGGCAGCCAGGGGGGCGCCGTCGTCGTTCGTCACTGCCTTGCCCCGGCCGGTGATGTGCAGTGTCTGGATACCGGCATCCGCCAAAGCGGCGACGGCACCGGCGATGGTGCGGTTGATGCTCTGGGCGCCCGAGGAACCGCCCGTCACGATGAGTGCTGGTTGTCCGGCGTCCAGGCCAAGCGACTGCCGGGCATCCGCGCGCCAGGCCGCCCGGTCCAAACCGGCGATGGCCTTGCGCATGGGCATCCCGACATGGCGGGCGTGCCGTAGCCGGGTTTCCGGGAAGGCCACACCCACGTGCTTGGTGAACATGGCTCCTACCCGGTTGGCAAGCCCTGCGCGCGTGTTGGCCTCGTGGATGACGATGGGGATCCTGCGACGCCAGGCCGCGAGGTACATGGGAGTGCAGACATAGCCGCCGACGCCGAGGAGGACGTCGGCCTGTGCGTCGTCCAGGATGCGACCGGCTTGCTTGACGGCCGCCGCGAGCCTGCCGGGCAGTTTGAGCAGATCCGCGGAAGGCTTGCGGGGAAAGGGAACCCGGTCAATCGTGGCCAGCTCGTAGCCGGCGGCCGGCACGAGGCGCGTTTCCATGCCGTTGGGCGTGCCGACGGCAAGGATCTTCGCGTCCGGCCGCAGCGACTTGATGGCGTCGGCGATGGCAAGCAGGGGGCTGATGTGTCCGGCGGTCCCGCCGCCGGCGAGGACCACGGAGAGGGGCTTGGGCTGGGAATTCATGGAGTGCTATGTACGCTTTCGTGCAGTTTTCGCAAATCGCCAGCGCGGCTTGGAACGGCTGGCAGGAGCCATTTGGGCGCGGGCCAAAGACAACACTACGCCCACGCCACATAGCGACATCACCAACGCTGAACCGCCATAGGAAATGAAAGGCAGCGGAACGCCGATCACGGGGAGCAACCCTGCCACCATGGCCATGTTGATCGCGGCCTGTCCAAGCATCCACGCCATGATCGAGCCGCCGAGCACCCGGGCGAACAAGTCTTCCTGGTGGCTGACGACCCGGTAGATCGCAACCGCGAGCAACGCAAAAAGCACCAGGACCACGATCGTCCCCACAAGCCCGAGTTCTTCCCCGATGACAGCGAAGATGAAGTCGTTGTGGGCTTCGGGAATCCACTGGTATTTTTGCCGGCTCTGGCCGAGTCCGACACCAAGCCAACCTCCCGAAGCAAGGGCGCTGAGCCCCTGTTCGCTCTGGAAGCCGATGTCGCTCGCCCCCGCGCAGCTCTGCCCCATCCATGAGGTGATCCGGCACATCCGGTTTCCACTCGTGAACGCCAGGATCAGGGCGGCAGCTGCGGCAACTCCGCCGGCCGCAGCGAAGAGCCTCAAGTTGACGCCGCCGAAAAACAATCCGGCAGCCATGATGAGCATGACCACCAGGGAGGTTCCGAGGTCATGTCCGAGGACAATCAAGGTGATGATGGCGCCGGAGACCGGAACGACCGGGATCAGCGCGTGCGTCCACTTGTCCAGAAGTTTTGCTTTGACGGAAAGAACCGTGGCCATCCAGAGCACCAGCGCGAACTTGGCGAACTCCGATGGCTGGAAGGTGAAGCCGCCGATCTCGATCCAGTTCTGGTTGCCCAGCACACGTTTGCCGATGACCAGAACCAGCACCAGCAAGGCGCCGGCAAGAATGATCGAGGGCCACGCGAATCGCTTGAGCCACAGAACATTGACCCTCGAAAGCACCAGCATCGCGACGATGCCGATAGCGGCGAACATGCCTTGCTTAGTGGCGATGGAGTATGGGGATTCGCCGGCCGCAATCGCTTCGACGCTCGACGCCGACAGGACCATGATGATCCCGATGGCCGTCAGCGCAAGCGAAGCACCAAGAATCAAGTAGTAGGTTGACCCGCCGCTCGATTTACCGCTTCCCTCGAGAGTCGACCAAAACCCGGAAATCCCCGAGCGGATGCGGGACGGCAGCGAAGCCCGCCCAACGCCTCCCGCGCGTCCGGCGGGGTCTGCCTTGCCGGCCCGGGTCCGCCCGGGCCCGCTGCGCGTGGGCGTGCTGACCATTGTTACTCCTCGGTGGTCTGTGCCTGGCCTTCCACAAGCTCGCGCACTGCCCGGATGAAAGCATCGCCACGGTGAGCGTAGGAAGAGAACTGGTCCATGGAGGCAGCCGCCGGGGCCATCAGCACCGTATCGCCGGACTCGGCGATACTTGCTGCCGACTCGACAGCATGGGCCATCACGGTGTCGCCGAAGATCGGAGACGGTTCCGCGGCGGTACCAGCTGAATCGGCGGACTGCACCATTTCAGTGTCGCCCTTGGGCTGCCCGATTACGGGCACATCCGCTGCGTGTCGCTTGAGGGAGGCTTCCAGGTCCGCGGTGTCGGAGCCGATCAGCACCACTGCCTTGAGCCTGTGCGCGTTGTTTTCGACCAACTCGTCATAGTTGACGCCCTTGGAGAGACCGCCGGCGATCCAGACGACCTTGTCGAACGCCGACAGGGCAGCAGAAGCTGCGTGCGGATTGGTCGCCTTGGAGTCGTTGACCCAGAGCACGCCGTTCTGCTTGGCCACAGGCTGGATGCGGTGGTCTCCAGGGAGATAGTTCCTGAGGCCCTCCCGCACTGCGGCCGGTTCGACGCCGTAGGCGCGCACCAGCGCGGCGGCGGCCAGCGCGTTCGCAACCATGTGTCGCGGCGCGGTCGGGCCCAGGTCCGCCAGGGACGCGAGTTCTTCTGCCGAACTCTTGCGTTCTTCGATGAACGCGCGGTCCACGAGCAAGCCCTCGACGACGCCGAGCATGCTGACCGCCGGAGTCAGGGTGGTGAAACCGATCGCCCGGCAACCTTCGACCACGTCGGCGTTTTCCACCATGCGTTCGGTCTCGATCTGCTCGGCGTTGTAGATACACGCCTTCTGCGTGTTCTCGAAGATTTTTGCCTTGTCCGCGAGGTAGGACTCGTAGGAGCCGTGCCAGTCGACGTGGTCCTCGGCGACATTGAGGCAGACGCTCGCCACCGGGGAGAGCGACTCGATCCAGTGCAATTGGAAGCTGGAAAGCTCAACAGCGAAGGCGTCGTACTCCACTGGGTCACGGAGTGCGTCCAGGATGGGCGTGCCTACATTCCCCACGGCGATTGCCTTGAGCCCCGCTGCCTGCAGCATCGCCTCGGTCATGCCCACCGTGGTGGTCTTGCCGTTCGTACCCGTGATGGTGAGCCAGTCCGCCGTCTTGCGGCCCTGGCGTTCGCGCACCCGCCAAGCGAGTTCGACGTCGCCCCACACCGGTACGTGGGCCCTTTTGGCAGCTGCCAGGAGGGACTGGTCCGGGCGCCAGCCCGGCGACGTCACGACGAGCTCGGCCTTTTCACCGTCCACCCGGGGCAGCGTTTTGACTGCATCTTGGCCGAGGAGGACGTCGGCTGCGCCGACGATCTTCAAGGTGTCCGCCTGCGCGAGGGCCTTGGCGCTCGTCGCCGCGTCGACAACCACCACGCGTGCGCCCAGTTCGATCAAGGTATCGGCGGCCGCGAATCCGGACACACCGATGCCGGTCACGACGACACGGAGGCCCTTCCAGTCGGAATCCCAACTGACGAGGTCCTTGAGCCGGTCATTGGCAGAAGGCTTGGTTTGAGGACTTGCGCTCACAGCAGCACCACCCATTCAGCATAGAAAATCCCAAGGCCTGCGGCCACGAATAGTCCACAAAGAATCCAGAATCGGACAACCACCGTGATTTCGGCCCAGCCCTTGAGTTCGAAATGATGCTGAAGCGGGGCCATCTTGAAGACCCGCTTACCCTTGGTGACCTTGAAGTAGCCCACCTGGATGATGACCGACAGCGTGATGAGGACGAAGAGCCCGCCGATGATGCCCAAAAGAAGTTCCGTGCGGGAGAGGATCGCAAAGCCGGCCACGGCACCGCCGATTGCCAGGGAACCGGTGTCGCCCATGAAGATCTTCGCCGGGGACGTGTTCCACCAGAGGAAGCCCACTAACGCGGCACTGCAAATAGCTGCCAGCAACGCCAGATCGAGCGGGTCGCGGACCGAATAGCAACCGCTGCCCGCCTCGCGGGGTGAACCGCATGCCTGGTTGTTCTGCCAGATTCCCATGAGTGTGTAGGCTCCGAAGACCATGATGGAGGCACCGGCCGCGAGGCCGTCCAATCCGTCCGTCAGGTTGACGCCGTTGGTTGCCGCAGTGACGATCAGGTTCGACCAGATGACGAACAGGATGGCTCCGAGGACGGTGCCCCCGAACGCCAGGTTCAGCCAGGGAATGTCCCGCACAAGCGAAATATGCGTGGAGGCCGGCGTGATCCCCTGCGAGTCGGGGAAGTTCAGGACGAGCACTGCGAAGACGATGCCGACAAAGGCTTGGAGAATCAGCTTCGCCTTGGCATTGAGTCCGAGGCTGCGCTGCTTGGAAATCTTGATGAAATCGTCGAGGAAACCAACGAATCCCATACCGACCATCAGGAACAACAAGAGCAGACCCGAGGCGGACGGACCCGGTGATCGCGGGTTCATCATCCACATGATCAGGTGGGTCAACCCGTAGCTGATGAGCACCGCGGCCACCACGACGGTCCCGCCCATCGTGGGGGTACCACGCTTGGTGTGGTGGGAGGTAGGTCCATCGTCGCGGATGAACTGGCCGTATCCCTTGGTGACGAGGAACCGGATGAAGAGTGGCGTGCCAACCAGGGCCACCAGGAGGGCGACGCCCGCGCCGATCAACAGTGCAATCACAGCAGCTCGTTCCCTTCATTGGCGGCAGTTGCAGCCGCGGTGTTCGCACTCGTACCGGTCTGTGGAGGTAATGCTATCCGATCCCCCAAATGCCTTAGGCCGACCCCGTTCGAGGACTTGAAAAGCACCAAGTCGCCCGGTTTGAGCTCAGCCTGCAGCAGTTCGTAGGCCTCGTCGGCAGTTTCGGTGAAGATGCACTCGTCGCCCCAGGAGCCTTCCTGGATCGCGGAAACATACAGCGCCCGGGCTTCCCGGCCAACCACCACGAGCCTGGAAATGTTCAAGCGGACCACTTGCGTACCCACAGCCGTGTGTTCGCGGATGGAATCTTCGCCGAGTTCCAACATCGCGCCAAGCACTGCCCACGTGCGGCGTCCCTGCCCGAGGTCGGCGAGGGTGCGCAATGCTGCGCGCATGGATTCCGGATTCGCGTTGTACGCGTCGTTGATGATGGTGACGCCGTCCGCGCGCTCAGTGCGTTCCATCCGCCACCGGCTGGCGGGCGACTGCTCGCTCAGCGACTCGGCGATCCCGGCCGCAGGGAGGCCAGCCGCGAACGCGGCGGCCGCAGCGGCAAGCAGGTTGGTGATGTGGTGCGCACCGATGAGCTTGCTGTGGACGGAATGGGGAGCCCCGCCGTCGGGCAGGAAGAGCTCGAATTCCGGGTGGCCGTTCTCGTCGATATCCGCGTTCCGGGCCTCGACTGCGGAGCCGGGAATGCCGGTAGCGGTGGTTCCGAGCACTGTGGCCTGGGTGCGGGAGACCATGGCGGCGACCCGCGCGTCGTCGAGGTTGATGACGGCGGTTCCGTCCCGCCCCAGCGCCTCTACGAGTTCGCCCTTGGCCTTCGCGATGTTCTCCACGCCACCAAACTCGCCGGCGTGGGCGGTGCCGACGCACAGAACGACGCCGATGTCCGGTTGGACCATCTCGGCGAGGTATTTGATGTGGCCAATCCCGGTTGCCCCCATTTCGATCACCAGGTAGCGGGTGCCCGCATCGGCTCCGAACACGGTCAGCGGCACGCCGACTTCACCGTTGTACGAACCCTGCGGAGCCACCGTGGCACCGGCCCGGGAAAGAATGCCCGCGAGCAGGTCCTTGGTGGTGGTCTTGCCCGCTGAGCCCGTGATGCCGATGACAGTGAAGGGCTCTCCCTGGGCCGCACGTTCGGCACGGATGCGGCGCACGGACTCCGCAGCCAGGGCACCCATGGCGATCACGGCGTCATCGACGACGACGGCGGGGTATGGCCGGCCGTCGTCGTCGGAAACGTCGCGCTCGGTCAGCGCCAGGACAGCCCCGCGTTCAAAGGCGGCGCCCACATAGGCGTGGCCGTCGGCGTTCTCTCCTGGCTTGGCCACGTACAACGATCCAGCGGCCGCCTCACGGGAGTCGGTAACGACGGACGCCGGGACAATGCCCGGGTCCGCTGCCAATCGGCCATGGGTAATATCGGCGATCTCCGCCGCAGTAAGTGCAATCATCTCGGTCTAGGACTCTATCCGCTCGTCCGTGGAAACCTTGAATCCCCTGGCTGTCAAGGCCGCCCGCAGTTCCACCCGGTCGTCGAGGGCGAGGTTGACGCCCTTCACTTCCTGCCACACCTCGTGGCCGCGGCCGGCGACCAGGATAGTGTCCTTCTCAGTGGCCAGTTCCACGGCTTGGCGGATGGCGACGTCCCGGGGGTACGCTTCCACGATCTCGCAGTCAAGGTCTTCCGACTCGCGGGCGGCACGGGCCCCTGCGATGACTTCCGAACGGATCGCGGCAGCGTCTTCATCATGGGGATCGTCGTCGCTGACAATCACGACGTCGGCGAGCCGGGCGGCTATGGCGCCCATGGTCGGCCGCTTGCCCTGGTCGCGCTGTCCTGTGGCGCCGAATACGACGATCACGCGGGATCCGGGGGCCTGCGGGCGCACGGCCTTGAGGGCCCTCGCCAGTGCGTCCGGGTTGTGCGCGAAATCGACGACGGCAGCCGGGGCATCCGAAATCAGCTGCATCCGGCCGGGTACGGAAACGGTGAAGGGATCGTGCCCGTCGAGAGCCGCCTGCAGTGCCGACGGCTCGATGCCGGAGTCAAGCACCATAATGGTGGCCAGCGCCGCGTTGGCGACGTTGAAGTCCCCTGGCAATCCTGTATGGACGCGCAGGACCGTTCCGTCGCGGTGGCGCAATTCGAAGTCCGTTCCAAGCCCCCGCGGCTTGGCCGACTCCACCGTCCAGTCGGCTCCGCCCCCGGGGGTGGCCGACAGCGTGGTTACGGGAATTCCCGCCTCATCGGCCAGCTGGCGCCCCCACGGATCATCCACGGTCACTACGGCCCGCCGTGCGCGCGCGCTGGTGAACAGCTCCGCCTTGGTCCGGAAGTACTCATCCATGCTTCCGTGGAGATCGAGGTGGTCCTGTGTCAGGTTGGTGAAGCCGGCAACGTCGAACGTCACCGAGTCGACCCTGTGGAACGACAGGGCATGGGAGGAGACCTCCATGGAAGCCGCCTCCAGCCCGCGTTCGCGCATGAGGGCGAGCAAGGCATGGACATCCGTTGATTCCGGCGTGGTCAGCAGGCTCGGGATGGCCTCACCCCCCGCAAGAATTTCAATCGTCCCGATCAATCCCGGGTTCATGCCCAAGGCGCGGAGCAGGGAGTTGATGAAATACGTCGTCGTCGTCTTGCCGTTCGTACCGGTTACACCGAAAAGCGTCGGCGAAACCCCATCCAGTGGTTGGCTTCGATAAACGAGGGCCGCGAGTGAACCGACGGCTGCGCGGGGATTGCCGACGATCAGAACGGGAACAGCAAGATCCTCAAGGGCCAATTGACGTGCGCCGTCCTCATCGGTCAAGACGGCCACGGCACCGGCTGCCACCGCTTGGCTGACAAAGTCGGCCCCGTGGCGCGTGGCACCGGGCAGCGCCAGGTACAAGTCTCCCGGCTCCACGGTGCGCGAGTTGAGGGACACACCCGTCACCGACGTGGCGGCGGAGTCCGGCGGCAGCGCGATTCCGAGGGACGAGGCGACGGCTTCCAGGGGAACAGGCGCCACGACGGCTGGACGGAAGCCGGGTTTGTCGGTAGCCGGCGGGTTCCCTGTAGGGATCGATACGGCATCATTCTGCTCTGACAAGGTGGTCTCCGTTGGTACTCGTAAAACTGGCCGCACAGGAACCCTCAGGGCTCCCGCGAACGGCATGGTTGGATCGAAATGTGGCCGGACAGATGCCCAACAAGCTTACTTGGCGAAACTGAACTACTTGCCGTGCTGGCCCTATTTGGCGTACTGGGGGAACCGCGCCGGCGTGCCGGTGGACGGCGGGACGTTGTAGGTACGCAGGACCTGGCCCATGACCGAGCGGAAAATCGGTCCTTGGGTGATGCCGTAAATGCTGCCCTTGGGCCGCTGGAGGACGACCTCCACGATGAAGCGCGGATTGTCCATCGGCGCCATGCCCACGATCGACGCGGTGTAGCCATCGAAGCCAGGGAGGCCATCTTCACGCGGTGCCTGGGACGTACCTGTCTTGGCGCCCACCCGGTATCCGTCGATGGCAGCATCTTTCACTTCGCCCATGGTGACGTTGCTCTCCAGGATGTCCCGCACTTGCTGCGCGGTTTCCTTGGTAACGACTTGCTGGGAATCCTTGGCAGGCACTTTCTCCTCGGCTCCGTCGGCTCCGACGTAGCCGTCGATTAGCCGCGGTTGCAGCATCACGCCGTCGTTGGCAATGCTTTGGTACGCCCGGACGGTCTGCAGCGTGGACTGTGAAACGCCTTGGCCGAACAGCACGGTGTATTGCTGGCGGTCATCCCATTGATCGGGCTTGGCCAGGATGCCTGAGGTTTCGGCGGGAAGGCCAATGTCCGGAGCTTGCCCGATACCGAAGCGGGTGAGGTAGTCGTAACGCTGTTGCTTGCTCAGGCGGCTGCCGATCATCACGGTACCTGTGTTCATCGAATATCCAAGGATGCCGGCAAGGGTCCTCTGCTCGGTTCCATGGTCGAACGCATCGGTAAAAGTCTGACCGTCGATGGTCAAAGCCGGCGGAATGGTGACAGTGTCCAGCGGGCTGGACTTTCCTTCATTGATCGCGGCCGACGCCGTAATCATCTTTTCCACCGAGCCAGGCTCATAGGCAGCCGTCACTGACCGCACGCCGCGGTCCGCGGCCGCCACTTTGCCCGGGTCGTTGGGATCCGGGGCATTCGTGTCCGCCATCGCAATGAGGTTCCCGGTCTTGATGTCCTCGACGACGATCGATCCCCACTCGGCATTGAGCTGGTTGACCTGGGTCTGGATGGCCTGCTGCGCAAAGTACTGGATGTCCGTGTTCAGCGTCAGCTTGACGTCTTTGCCGTTGACGGCCGGGGTCAGCAGATCGGTTGCCACGGGGATACGGAGGCCGTCGGCGCCGATCTCAAAGACGCGTTTGCCGTCTTTGCCGCGCAGGAGGTCGTCCTGGGTCTGCTCAAGTCCGGCTTGGCCCGTGGTGCCATCTTTGAGGAAGCCGATAATGCCACCCGCGACGCTGCCGTTTGGATAGACGCGCTTGCTGATGCCCTCGGAGACGATACCGGGGATATGCAGTTGGGAAATCCGGTCTTCGAGATCGGGCTTCACTTCCTTGGCCACGATGTTGTATTTCTTGTCGCCGGTCACTGCCTGCGTTACCTGGTTGACGTCCATGCCCAGAGCGCTGGAAAGTTCTGCTATCCCTTGGGTCCTCGAGATCGTGTCGATGGCTTGGGTTTGCGTGTTGTAGCGCGAAAACTCAGAGGTGTTGGTGTTGACGGTCTGGTCGACCACGATGTTGTAGCGGATCACGCTGCTGGCCAGCACGGTGCCGTTGGCGTCAAGGATCTTGCCGCGTTCGGCGGGCAGGACGGTGGTGGTCAGCCGGTTGTTGTAAGCAGCCTCGGCCATTCCGCCGACGTCGAGTCCCTGGACCAGGAACAGCTTGCCCCCAACCACCAGCAACAACGTCAGCATGATTCCGAGGCCGAGGCGCAGGCGCTTCTTCGCCGCCGGCGTTCTCTTGTTCTTCGATTTGCCGGTATTTTGCACCACGTCGATTCCTTGCTGCTTGCCTTGCTGTTTACCTGAAATCAGGTCGGCTGGACGCTACTGCCCGGGTACCTTCTGCTGTGGAGCGGGGACCGAACCACCGTGGAGATCCACAACCGGCGGCTTGGGTGCCGCAGGAGCCACGGGCGCCTGCGGTTTGGCCGGCGTGGAGTCGGCGGCCCCGTTGGGCTTGCGGCTGTCCAGTGAATCGTTCTTGGCGGGTGCCGAAGGTGTGACGCTCGACTGGCCTGCGACCGCAGGGGCAGCGATGACGGCACCGGGATTCTGTCCCTTGGTTGCCGGCGTGGCCTTTCCTGTGACTGTCAGGTTGTCCAGATCGATCTGTCCCGTGGCAGTGGAAGCTACCATTCCCAATTCTGCGGCCTTGGCGGCAAGATTCTGGGGAGCCTGGTAGTTCTGGACCTGCTGTGTCAGATCCTGGTTCTGCTTGTTCAGGGACGCGGCGTCATTCCTGAGCTTCACAAGGTCGTATTGTGCCGTGGAAACGGAGATGTTGAGCACCAGGACAGTCAACAGGGCTGCCGCCAGCACGCCGAAGCAAAAGACGACGAACGGAGTCCGCCGTCGTCCGGGAACACTCTGTACAAGCGAGAGCGGCGTCCGCGCCTTCCGGGTCGTGTCGCGTTCCGGTCCCCGGGCGGGCAGGGCACGCGCGGTGTTCCCCACCGTGGTCGGCAGGATCTTCGCGGCAGCGGTGCTCATGCTGTTCTCCTCGCTTTGATGCGTTCCACGGCCCGCAGGCGGGCAGATGCCGCACGCGGGTTTTCGGCGATTTCTTCAGGTGTGGGCACTTCCGTGCCCTTGGTCAGGGTCTTGAATTCCGGTTTATGTTCTTCCAGCTCCACGGGGAAGCCGAGCGGGGCCGATGACTTGGACCGGGATTGGAAGACCGATTTGACGATCTTGTCCTCGAGTGAGTGGTACGACATCACTACTACTCGTCCGCCCATTGCCGAGGCCGCGAGAGCGGCAGGCACTGCCCTCTCCAGGACGTCGAGTTCCTCGTTGACTTCAATCCGCAAGGCCTGGAAAGTCCGCTTTGCCGGATGCCCGCCGGACTTCGCAGCGGCCGCAGGAACAACTCCGCGGATCTGCTCGACGAGTTCACCGGTGGTGGCGAAGGGCTTGATCGCCCTCGCCGTGACGATGCGGTTTGCGATCCTGCCGGCGAACTTCTCTTCGCCCCACTTGCGGATAATCCGCACCAGGTCTTCTTCGGAATAGTTGTTGACGACGTCGGCAGCGGTCTGGCCGCGGCTCGTGTCCATCCGCATATCCAGCGGGGCGTCGTAGGAGTAGGCAAAGCCGCGCTCCCGCTCGTCCAATTGGAGGGAAGACACACCCAGATCCATGAGGATGCCGTGCACTTCCGGGATTCCGAGGTCTGCGATGACATCTTCGATTTCGTCGTAGACGGCATGTACCAGGTCGGTGCGGGCCGCGAAGGGTCGCAGGCGCTCACCGGCAAGGGCCAAGGCCTCTTCGTCCCGGTCTATCCCGACAAGATGCAGATCGGGGAACCGCTGGAGCATCGCTTCGGAGTGGCCACCCATTCCCAGCGTGGCGTCGATGACGACGGGCGTTTCGCCACGGTTGCGGGCGGCCTCAAAACCTGGTGCCAACAAATTGATGCACCGGTCCTTCAGGACCGGTACATGTCGCTCCGAGGTGGGTTTTGGCGCGTCGTGCTCCTCCATGCGGCCTCCTCAGAGCTGATTCGTTCGTCTGTCAGTCGGGCGGGTCGCTTCTTGAGCCGGATCCCCATCCGCGCCTATCGCAGCGTCCGCCTGGCTCCGGGGAAGGTGAGCCAGGAAAACTATGTGATGGGCGGCTGGAGATCCCGTCCAAGAAGCATTGCTGCTTCCTGTCCCGGTTTCTAAATGAATCCGGGAAGGTTGTCGTCGTCGGTCTCCGAGAAGGCGGCTTCCTTCTCGGCCAGGTACTCATCCCAAGCCTGGGCATCCCAGATCTCCGCACGGGTTCCGGCGCCAATGACCGCCAATTCCCGCTCAAGACCTGCGTAGCTCCGGAGCGCCGGCGGAATCGTCACGCGCCCCTGCTTGTCAGGTACCTCGTCAGAGGCTCCGGACAGGAAAACCCGGATGTAGTCACGTGACTGCTTGGAGGAGATGGGGGCCTCCCGCATGGACTCGTGAATACGTTCGAATTCCCGCTGGCTGAAGACGTAGATGCAACGCTCCTGGCCCCTTGTGAGCACCAAGCCGTCAGCAAGTTCCTCGCGGAACTTGGCGGGAAGGATGATCCGGCCCTTTTCGTCCAGACGGGGAGAATGCGTGCCAAGAAACACTGGCCCACCGCCCCCATCCGTAAAGGTGCCCGTACCTGCCCCACGCCGCCACTACCCTCTTACTTGCTCCACTTTACTCCACAAGCCCCCACAGTCAACGCAATCCGGCGTGTTTCTGCCCCACATTCGAATGCAGGAGCCTGAAAACACGTGGATCTCAGGGGTGGTTGGTGGTGGAGGAGACTTTGCCGCGGCGCTGCAGGGAAGCGCACGACGGCGGCATGGAAGTCGCGCCGACGGGCTCGCTCGGCGTGCGAGCGCGGCGTTAAATGCGAAAAGACCCGATATTCGGGTCTTTTCGCAATCAGGCCGGAGCCTGGTGGTGCAATGTGGAGGACTCGGCTTCCGAGTGGAGGCCAAGCCCCTTGGTGGAGCGCTCAGCTCTCCTCGCCGCGGCGGCGCTCGTCCCAGCGTTCTTCGAGGTTGCTCATGAACGAGTTCTTCGACTTGCCCGGCTTGGCGCTCTTCGACTTCCCGCCAGCTGCCCTTCTCAGGGTGGCAAAGTAGACGCCGGCGCCCATCACGATGAAGCCCAGCACGCCAAGGAAGATGTTCTGCAAGGACACACCTACCAACAACAAGAGAATTCCGGCGATAGTGCCTAGAACGCCAATAACGATGTGCCTGGTCGACCATGAACGAATGGGGTCAGAGCCCATTGAATTGGCAAACTTCGGATCGTCCTCATGCAGTTGCTTCTCGAGTTGCTCGAGGAGCTTCTGTTCGTGCTCCGATAGGGGCATCGCGACCTCCTTTAGTCGGCCAGCGTCTGGATACGCCGCGGCCGTTGCCTCTGTTCCCTTGAACGGACGAACCCAAAAAAGGGTTCCCGAAGACCGGGTCTTGTGAACACGGTCTCACGGAACAGACGCAACATGGCAATTTATCCAGACGGTCTAAATCTGTGTATCTCTAGGATAGTTTGTTGGCCGCTGTTCTGAAAGACACGCCGGAGGGCACTCGTGGGCCCTTCGAAGCCTAGGGAGAACCCGGCCTGTCGGGCTCCGCGTGCGGCTCCAAAAGCGTCGCCGGAAGGACAGTCTTGCTGCCGAATCGCTCGGTGACACGGTCAAGCGCCTGTTCAGCCGCCCGCCAGTTGTCGTCCCTGCGATCGAAGCTTAACTGCAGCGAGGCGTGTTCCGCCGCTTCGAGCTGCTCGGCCCGGACTCCTATAAGGCGCACACTCATGGGCCGCTCCCCCAAGGACTCCAGCAACTGGCTCGCCACCTGATAGATCAACTGGGCGCTATCGACCGGCGTATGCATTGTCTTGCTCCGGCTGATTGTCGAAAAATCGGCATAGCGCAACTTCAGCGCGATGGTCCGGGCCAGCATTCCGGCTGTCCGTAGGCGTGACGCGGTCCGGTGGGAGAGCCTCAGCAACTCGCGATGGAGGAGCGCGTCATCCGGGGTGTCGACAGCGAACGTTTCTTCGGAACCTATGCTCTTCTCGAGCCGGATAGGCATGACCGGCCGGGGATCCAAGCCCATCGACAATCGGTGGACGTGCTCGCCCGAAGCTCCCAGGACCTTTTTCAAGGAAGCAAGCGGCGTGGCCGCAACGTCAGCCACGGTACGGATCCCCAGCCTGGCCAGAACGTCGGCGGTCTTGGCCCCGACTCCCCACAAGGCGTTCACGGGCAGGCTGTGCAAATAGGCTACGGTCTGCCCCTCCTCAATGAGCAGCAGTCCGTCGGGCTTGCAGCGCGTAGATGCGATTTTGGCAACGAACTTGTTGGTGGCTATTCCCACGGACGCAGTGATCCCCAGCTCGGAGGCAACGCGGCTCCGGATCAGATGGCCGATCTGGAGAGGCGGACCAAGCCGCCTGATCGCGCCACCGACATCCAGGAACGCCTCGTCGACACTCAAGGGCTCCACGAGGTCCGTTATCGATTCGAATATTCCCATCAATTGCCGGGACACCTCGTAGTAGAGGCTATGGCGGGGTTCGATGATGACCGCGTTGGGGCACATCCGCATGGCGTTGGCCATGGGCATGGCAGACTTCACACCGAGCGCGCGCGCTTCGTAGGAGGCGGACAGCACAACGGAGCGATCCACCGGAAAACCGACAATGACGGGTTTCCCCTTGAGTTCAGGCCGGGTGCGCAATTCCACCGAGACAAAGAAGGCATCCATGTCCACGTGGAGGATGCTGGTGCGCCTCAGTTCCCGCAGGGCAGCGGGATCCGGGGCGAATTCCTGTCCGGGGCCCCGCCCGTTGTTCTCTGCTTGTGGTCTCACAAGGAAATCCTATGCCGCGGCACTGGTTACTGGTGGCCGCATCCGGCGCCCTAAACTGGAGGCAGCATCCGGCGTCGTCCCCAGGAGGAAATCCCTGTGAAGCTCTTTGGAAAGCCTCAACCCGTCAGCTTGGCCTTGCTGGCCACGGGCGTCGCGTTGACCATCTCGGCTTGCGGGTCGTCCCCGGCAGGCACGGCATCCCAAGGGGCGGCGCCAACATCGTCCGGGGCGGCCACTGCCTCGGCAAGTCCGGCACAGGCCACCGCGTCCACGGCTGCCTCAGGAGCTTCGGCGGCAGTCGGCTCCCTGGTCCCGGGATTCCCGCAGCAACTGATTCCCTTGATGCCCAAGGCGGCTGTGGAATCCAGCAGCTTCGACAAGAACTCCTCGCCGGCGTCGGTGGCCTTGGTCGGCACCATTGCGTCCCCGTCTGACGCGGTTGTGGCCTTTTACACCTCCGCGCTCACGGCGCAAGGCTTCAAGGAAGTCCCCGGAAGCACCGTGGGAAGTATCAAATCAAAGGACTTCCTGCGTGGCGACAATGAAACAGTGAATATCTCGGTGGTGGAAACCGCGGGCAAATCCACGTTCACCATCGGTGCCAACGTGGCCGCCGGGTCAATCAAGTGACCGCGGAGAGCCTGGGTTCGGAGCAGAGCCGTTTTGTGGCCGATGTCGCCGCCAAACTCAACGGTTTCCTTGGGGTGCAACAAGAAACGATGGCCACCATCTCCCCGGATGTCGCTCCCCTCATGGGTTCAATCACGAGCCTTGTGACCGGTGGCAAACGGCTCCGGGCCTTGATGTGCTACTGGGGGTGGCGGGGTGCCGGAGGTGAGTCCGCACATCCCGACATCATCACGGCCGGCTGCGCTTTGGAACTCTTCCAGGCCGCAGCCCTGATTCACGATGACATCATCGACCGCTCTGATACACGTCGCGGCGGTCCGAGTGTGCACAAGCGGTTCAGCCAGCTCCATGAGGGCGAGGGCTGGGCCCTGGACAGCGAACGCTTCGGACACGCGGCCGCGATTCTCACCGGAGACCTCTGCTTGTCGTTCAGCGAGGAGGCGTTCACGGAGATCGGCAGCAGGGCCGCTTCCGGCACGGCTGCGCGGCGGATCTTCAACCTGATGCGCGCCGAGGTCATGGCCGGCCAATACCTGGACATCCTCGAGGAAGTCGCGGGTCCGGTGCGGGATCGCGCGGGGGCCGTCGATCGCGCCCAGTCCATCATCCGTTTCAAGTCGGCGAAATACTCAACGGAACACCCCTTGGCCCTTGGGGGCGCCTTGGCCGGTGCCAGCGAAGAGCTCCTGCAAGGATATTCCGCTTTCGCGTTGCCCCTTGGTGAAGCATTCCAGCTCCGCGACGACGTCTTGGGAGTGTTCGGGGATCCCGGGACTACTGGAAAGCCCGCGGGAGACGACCTCCGCGAAGGCAAACGGACGGTCCTGGTGGGATTCGCCATCAACCAGGCCGCTGCGGATGATTCGAGCTACATCGATACGATGCTCGGAAGGCAGGACCTTGGAGAGGCCGAGGTCGCCGAAATCAGGCGGATCATTGTGGATTGCGGAGCGCTCGAAGCCACGGAGGCGATGATCGAGGAACTCAGCAACGAAGCTTTCGAGGCCTTGGAACGCCTCCCCCTGGCGGACCTCCCCCTCACCGCGCTCAGGCAGTTGGCCGAAGCCGCCGTCAGCCGGGCCGCGTGAACTCTTTCATAATTCCGCGTTAAGGGCAGTCTAAATACCTGCCTTAAATACAGTGGTGGGGGGGGGACCTTGGTGATTGAAACGTTCAGCAGCTCTGCCACATCGGGCAGCGGCAGCCATTCGGAAACGAGGCTTTCTACATTACTCACGGATCAAGATTGCCACGCCCTCGCGCTTTGCGCCTAGCCGGAGGGGCGGTACGGGCGGAATTTGTGCCCGGAATTGCCCAAGAATCGAATGCGCAGGGATTTCTTGTGCGGAATCGAAAAATGTGAGAGATTCACATTGATCACATTTGCATCACTACTAACTTTAGTAACACTGGCAACAGCGGCATTCCCAACAGCCGCTGCTGAGATGAGGATTGCTCCCATGACGACGCCCAGCTCGCACAAGAAGACAACGAGCATGCCCATAATTGCGGCCACCACAGCGGCGCTGCCCGCCGTCATGCTCTCTTCATTGGCACTCGCCCAGCCGGCAACAGCATTTCCGGCGGTACAAAGCCAGAAGATTCCCGCATCGCTGACCGCGGCCATGCGGGCCCAGGCCGCGGCAGTGTCCGCAAACGTCATTCCTGCCTCCGCGGTTGCCGCAACCATCCCGGCTGCCATGCAGCCCATGGCACCGGCGGCTCCGGCCACCTACACCATCGTCCGGGGCGATACCATCAGCGGCATCGCTGCCCGCTACGGGCTGAACACCAACACTGTCCTGCAGCTCAACGGCCTCTCGGGCAACACCATCATCTACCCGGGACAGCAGATCAAGTTGACCGGTTCGGCACCGGCTCCAAGTGCGCCGGCACCCGCACCCAGCCCGGCATCCGGCCCGGCGTCGTCGTCGACTGCCAGCTACACAGTGGTGCCCGGTGACACCCTGGGCGGCATTGCCGCCCGCCACGGCGTGGCACTGTCCGACGTCTTCAATTGGAACGGCCTCAACGGCCGGTCCATCATCTACCCGGGACAGAAGATCAAGGTCGGCCCCGGAACGAACGCACCAGCTCCCGCCACACCGGCTCCGGCCGCACTGGTCCCCGCTTCCGCTCCGGCGGCTCCGGCAGCGCCGGCACTTGCCAACACCGGCTCGTACACCATCAAGTCAGGTGACACTTTGGGCGGTATCGCGTCCCGCCTTGGGGTGTCCCTGTCGTCTCTTCTCTCGGCGAACAAGCTGTCCATGAGCACCATCATTTATCCCGGGCAGAAGCTCGCCATCCCGGGCGCTCCTGCGGCCTCGGCTCCGGCCCCTGCTCCGGTCAGCGCCCCCTTGGTTCCGAGCACATTCCTGGGCTACACCTACCCCGAGGCAGTGGTCAGTTCAGCCAATGCGAACAAGGCCCTGCTCAATGCGTCCCCTGTCCCCAGCACCGCCCAGATGAAGGGGATCGTCGCCGATACTGCGCGTCGGATGGGGGTGGACCCGTCCTTGGCTATGGCGTTCGCCTTCCAAGAATCCGGCTTCAACCAGCGTGCGGTCTCCCCCGCCAACGCCATCGGGACGATGCAAGTGATTCCCTCCTCGGGTGAATGGGCTTCCCAATTGGTGGGACGCAAGCTCAACATCCTCGACCCGTATGACAACGTGACCGCCGGCGTCGCCATCATCCGGGCGCTCGTCAACACGAGCAAGGACTTGAATACGGCCATCGCAGGCTACTACCAGGGCCAGTACTCGGTGAGCAAGCACGGCATGTACGACGACACCAAGGCCTACGTCGCCTCGATCCTGGCCCTCAAGAAGAACTTCAGCTAACTCGCGGCGCACAACACGGGCCCGGATCGCATGTCGATTCGGGCCCGTGTTTTTGCTCAACTAGGATCGTAGGGTGCAGGAACAAGTTTCGGACCAACTCCTCGGATCCCTCGTGGACGGGCGCTATCTGGTGCGATCGCGCCTCGCGAACGGCGGAATGTCAACCGTCTATCTCGCCACCGACGAACGGCTCGACCGCGACGTGGCGCTCAAAGTGCTGCATCCGCACCTGGCCAATGACCAAAACTTCCTCGACCGTTTGCAGCGCGAGGCCCGGGCCGCGGCGAGCCTTTCCCACCCGCACGTCGTAGGCGTCCTCGACCAAGGACAGGACGGCCACATTGCATACATCGTCATGGAGTACATCAAAGGCCATACTCTGCGCGATGTCCTCAACGAGAAGGCGGCGCTTCCGCCCCGGCTTGCCTTTGCACTGATCGACCCCGTCATCGAAGGGCTCGCGGCCGCCCACGCGGCAGGGCTGATCCACCGCGACGTGAAACCCGAGAACGTCCTGATCGCCGACGACGGCCGCATCAAGGTGGGCGACTTCGGCCTGGCCCGGGCCGTCACGGCGACAACCAGCACCGGCGCCCTGATCGGCACGGTCGCATATCTGGCTCCCGAGCTCGTCCTCGGCAAAGCCGCCGATGCCCGGAGCGACATCTACTCCACCGGCATCATGCTTTACGAGATGCTTACCGGCGGGCAACCTTATGCCGGCGACGTCCCCATCCAGGTTGCCTACCAGCACGTCAACGCGGCCGTCGCCCCGCCGTCGCTCGCAGTCCCCGGCCTTGCCGCGGACGTGGACGAACTCGTCCAGTGGTGCACCGCCAAGGATCCTGAAGAGCGTCCTGTGGACGGTTCGGCGCTCTTGTCTGAACTGCGGCACATCCGCACAACCTTGAGCGACGCGCAACTGGATATCAACCCGCCGGCCGCAAAGGCGGCAACGCCGGAAGGACAACAAGACGCGGCCGGGGCAACCGCGGTAGTCGCCCCTTTCCCTGCCGAACGTACGGAGCCCCTGGAACGGATAGGCCGCCCGACGGAGATTATCTCAAGCCAGCGCAATCCCACCACGGTGCTTCCGCCGTCGGGATTCTCTGCTGGCGCCCCGGCTTTCGACATCCAAGTGCCACAGGACCGCGAACCCCTGGATCCGGCGGAAGCCCCGCCCAGCAAACGCGACATCAAGCGCATGGAGCGCCAGGAAGAAAAGGACCGCGCCCGGGCGGCGGCAACGCCGTCGCGCTCTTTGCGGGAAGGCAACCCGCGCCGCCGGGCCGTGATCTGGACAATTGTCGTGATTGTCCTGGCGATCCTGGCCACAGCGGCGGGCTGGTTCTTCGGCATGGGGCCCGGCTCGCCCGGAACCATACCGGACACCAAGAACAAGACCGTTGCCGAGGCACAACAGCTCCTAAGAACCGCGGGCTTCCAGTCCGAGCCAAAAGACGTGTTCGACGACGACGTCACTGCAGGGTTGGCGGTTGGAACGGAACCCGCGTCCGGCCAGGTAGTCAGGAAGTTCCAAGCGGTGTCGCTCTTCGTCTCGAAGGGTCCACAGTTGTTCCCGCTTGCCGCGATGACCGGCCTGACACTCGACCAGGCAAAGAATGCCCTTGGCGTGGCGGGGATGACGCTCGGCAAAGTCACCGAGCAGTATGACGACAAAGTGCCTTCGGGCACCGTCATCTCCCAGTCCCCGGCCCAGGACACCGCAGTCCGCCACGGCACTCCGGTGGCACTGGTGGTTTCCAAGGGACCGCAGCCCCTCCCTGTACCGGATGTCCGGGGCATGACCCAGCAAGCCGCCGTCAAAGCGATCAGCGACGCCGGATTGACCGCCAAAATTGCGCCGGAACCCGTCAACGACAAGAAGGTCCCCGCGGGGGCCGTGGTCAGCCAGGCCCCTGCCAACGGAACCCTGATCCGCGGCGACTCCGTCACCCTGACCCTGTCCAAGGGTCCGAAGATGGTGCACGTCCCGAACTTCATTGGCAAGCAGGCCGATGCCGCCCGCAAAGCCTTGGAGTCCCTCGGGTTCGAGGTCAAGATCAACAACATCCTGGGCGGCTTCTTCGGCACTGTCCGGGACCAGAACCCCGTGGACAGCGATGCACCGGAGGGCTCCGTGGTCACCTTGACCGTCGTATAGGGCCCCGCATACAGGAAAGGCGATCCGGAACCGTTCCGGATCGCCTTTGCTGTATTGGGGCCGCTGTTTGACCACCGCTTGGTGGGGCCTACCGCTTGGTGAGGGCTCCAGCCACGAGGAATGCCATCTCGAGGGACTGCATGTGGTTCAGGCGGGGATCGCACACTGACTCGTAGCGGTCCAGGAAGGCGTCCTGGTCAATGGGATCGGCGCCGCCAAGGCATTCGGCGACGTCGTCGCCCGTCATTTCCATGTGCAGGCCACCGGGTACCGTGCCCAGGGCGTGGTGGACTTCGAAGAACCCGCGGACTTCGTCCACGACGTCGTCGAAGTTGCGGGTCTTGTACCCGTTGGGCGAGGTGACAGTGTTCCCGTGCATGGGATCCGTGACCCAGAGGACCTGGGCGCCGGAGGCAGTGACCTTCTCGACGACGGCGGGCAGCTTCTCGCGGATGTTCTTGGAACCCATCCGGGTGATGAAGGTGAGGCGGCCAGGCTCGCGGTTCGGGTCCAGCTTGTCAATGAGCCGCAACGCGTCGTCTCCGGAAGTCCCGGGACCGAGCTTGACGCCGATCGGATTGCGCACGCGGGACAGGAAGTCCACATGCGCATGGTCGAGCTCACGGGTGCGTTCACCGATCCAGAGGAAGTGTCCGGAGGTGTCGTAGGGAAGTCCCGTGCGGGAGTCGATGCGCGTCAGGGCACGCTCGTAGTCCAGCAGCAATGCCTCGTGGCTCGCGAAGAATTCCACGCGCTTGAGGGCTTCGAAATCGGCGCCGCAGGACGCCATGAACTTGATCGCACGGTCGATGTCACGCGCCAACGACTCGTAGCGGGCGTGGGCGGGGTTTTCGGTGAAGCCCTTGTTCCACAGGTGCACCAGGCGAAGATCAGCGAAGCCGCCCTGCGTGAAGGCGCGGATGAGGTTCAGTGTGGAAGCCGAGGTGTGGTAGGCCTTCAGCATGCGACTGGCGTCGTGGGCGCGGGACTCCGGGGTGAAATCGTAGCCGTTGACGATGTCGCCGCGGTACGCAGGCAAGGTCACGCCGTCGCGGGTTTCCTCGTTCGACGAGCGGGGCTTGGCGAACTGGCCGGCCATGCGGCCCATCTTGATGACGGGCATCGCCGCGCCATAGGTAAGGACAACGGCCATCTGCAGGATGGTGCGGACCCGGGCGCTGATCTTGTCAGCTGTGGCGTCCTCGAAAGTCTCGGCGCAGTCGCCGCCCTGAAGCAGGAATGCCTTGCCTTGGGCTGCCGCGGCCAGACGCTCGCGCAAAATGTCGACTTCGCCCGCGAAAACCAGCGGCGGAAGCACGGAGAGTTCCTTGACGGAGGCGTCGAAGACGCCCCGGTCGGTCCAGGTGGGTTGCTGCGAGATCGGCAGCTGGCGCCAATCGTCCAAGCCGGGATAGTTTGCCGCGCCGCTTTGCGCGGTGCTGGTCAGCGGGCTGCCCAGGGAACTGGTCAGGGGGCCGGTCACGGACGATGCGGGGTTCGCGGATAGCTCAGTCACTCTCCAAGACTAGTTGCCTTGCCCGCTGTTCGGGGCACGGCTTCCGTAACCCTTATTCGGCGTCCGTCACACTTTCCCGGTCACTGTGCTGCCGTCACCGTCAGGCCCTGAACCGTTGCCGGGCGGACGGCCGCTTTCTTGCCCGCCGTCGGCCGGATTCGCTTCGCTTCCATTCGCGGGCTCCGGAAGCTGCCCGGCCAGCCGCTGCTTGACGACGGCGGCATATTCGTCCACGTATTCCTGCCCCGAGAGCCGCATGAGTTCGTACATGATTTGGTCGGTCACGGCGCGCTGAACGGAATGGTCTTCCTCTTGGCCGTAATACTGGCTGAAGTCCAATGGTTGCCCGAAAATGATCCCTATCCTGCGGATGTTGGGCAAACGCTTGCCGATGGGTTGCACCTTTTCCGTGCCGATCATCGCCACGGGAACAACGGGCACGCGGGTTTGGAGCGCAAGTTTGGCGACCCCCACTTTGCCCCGGTAGAGCCTCGCATCGGGGCTGCGGGTGCCTTCCGGGTAGATACCCAGCAGGCCACCGTCGGCCAGGACGTCCCTGCCGGCCTGCAAGGACAACTCGGACGCGGCCCCGCCCGATCGGTCCATTGGCAACTGGTTGGTGAGCCTGAAGAACATTGCCGTAAGCCTGCCTTTGAGCCCCGTACCCGTGAAGTACTCGGACTTGGCAAGGAAACTGACGCGCCGGGGCACCATCACCGGCATGAAGATCGAGTCCGAAAAGGACAAATGGTTGGAAGCGAGAATCGCTGCGCCGTCCTGCGGAACGTTGTCGAGGCCCTTGACCCAGGGGCGGAACAGCAATGTGAGAAGCGGACCCAAAAAGATCCGTTTCATGACCCAATAGAACACTTTGGTTCCTCTCCGGGGCGGCGTCTGCAAGGCGTCCGGACGGTCCCGGCCCGCATTCAGAAGCCACCCTACTCCAGTGAGAAATGTCCCGAACAGTGACACGATGGACTCATGACGGAAAGCAGTGCCGCCAACAGAGTAGCCTCGGAGTCATCATGAACACTCTCCCCGATCCCTCGCCGTATGCCAGCGACTTCACCGGTAGTGGACCCAGCATCGGCGTCGTGATGAGCCACGGCTTCACGGGCAGCCCGCACAGCATGCGCCCTTGGGCCGAGTATCTGGCCGCCGAAGGCTACGCCGTCCGCCTCCCTCTGCTTCCGGGCCATGGGACCACGTGGCAGGATATGGCCACCCGGCACTGGCAGGAGTGGCACCATGCGGTGGATGCGGCGTACCTCGAGCTCCAGGCCGAGTGCGATTTCGTGTTCGCCGCCGGCTTGTCGATGGGTGGGACATTGGCTCTGCGGATCGCGGCTACGCGGCCGGTCGCCGGTACCGTCGTCGTCAATCCGGGGCTGGTGATCGATGATCCGCGCGCAGCCGTGGTCGGCATCCTCAAGCACGTCATGAAGTCCACCCCGGCCATTGCCAACGACATCCTCAAACCCGGCATGGACGAGGGTGCATACCCCAGGACGCCGGTCGCAGCCGCCCATGAATTGAAAAAGATGTACAAGGACACCATTAGCCTGCTCCCCCGGATTTCCGCGCCGGTGCGCGTGTTCCGTTCCTCCGTGGACCACGTGGTTTCGGAACGGAGCATCAAGCAGTTGAAGGAGCGGGTCACGGCTTCGATGGAGTTCAGCACCTTGGAGAACAGCTACCACGTGGCCACGCTGGACAACGACGCCCTGGAGATTTTCCGGGGCTCGGCCGAGTTCATCAGGAAAACCATGGCAGGGCTGACAAGCAGTTCCGCCCGGGCCACACCGTCCGGCACCGAGCTCCGGGATTCACCCCATGAATAGGCCAGGGCCCGATTCCCCCGACCAGAGTGCCAACAAGGACGACGACGCCGTCTGGCTCGATTTGGTAGCCAGGCTTGAGTCGATGCCTTCCTCCGCCCTGGACGAGGCGCCCACCGCCGAGGAGACTGGCAGCGATTCCGGAACGGATCCGGGTCCAGGTCCGGAGGAGGTTCCGGGCCGCTCCTCGTCCCGTTCCTTCCAAGACTTCGACCCGCTTGGATTGTCCAAAAGGGGCGCTGCGGAAGAACCCGCGGGCAGCGGGGAGCCCGGTCCGCGCGACTACGAGGTCGAGGACGGGAACGGCTTCGTCCCGGAGGACCCGCCGAGCCTCGCCGGTACCGAACCGCTGACCATGCTCGCGTGGATCGGAGCCGTGGGCGGCCCGCTTGCCCTGCTGTTCACCGCGATGTTCTGGCGCTCGGCGCCGCTCCTTGCCGTGATGGGCATCCTGGCGATCTTCCTGGCCTCCGTGGTGTACCTCATCATGAAGCTGCCGCAGGAAAAAGACGAGAACGACGACGGCGCCCGCGTCTAAGGGGACTGCCGCACCGCGCATCCCCTCGCGGCTGATCCCGTACTAGCCGTGTGCCCTGCCGCTGACCCGGGACAGGTCGGCAGCGCCGATCATCCCGGCCCGCGGTCCCAATGCGGCAAGCTTGATCGCAGCCGCGGGACGGAAACCGCGGCCGGTGAGGTTCCGGGCGAATGCTGTCCGTGCAGGGCCCACAAGAAGCTCCCCGGCATCGCACAGCCCACCGCCAATGACGAACGTCCCTGGGTCGAGCGCAGCCGCCAGGTTCGCCAGGCCGAGCCCCAGCCAATGCCCCACTTCTTCCAGGAGCTCCCTCGAAGCGGAGTCTCCGGCTTTTGCCCGCTCCGTCACGGTAACCCCCGTGATGTTCTCGGCGGAGCCTCCGGCAGCCTTGAGCAATTCGTAGGCGACCGGTGAATTCCGGAGGGCAAGCTCCCGGGCTTCCCTGCCGAGCGCGTTACCGGAGGCATATTGCTCCCAGCATCCGCGGTTGCCGCACTCGCAGCGATGCCCGCCGGGAACCACGATCTGGTGGCCGAACTCCCCCGCCACACCGAATCGCCCACGTTCCACTCGTCCGTCCATGACCATGGCGCCACCGATGCCGGTGCCGAGCGTGATGCAGACGAGGCGGCTCTCCCCAAGACCGGCCCCAAAGCGCCATTCAGCCCAGGCGGCAGCATCGGCGTCGTTGGTGACAAGTACCGGGCGCCTCAGCAGGCTCTGAAGGTTCTCGCGCAGCGGCTCGTTACGCCAGGCGAGATGCGGGCTGAACAGCACCGTGCCGCCGTCGAGATCCATCCAACCGGCGGCGCCGATCCCCACGGAGGCAATCCGGTGGCTTCTCCCCAATTCCTGGACAAGCTCGACGATCACCTGCTCTACTGCCCGGGCGTCATTGCCGGGCGTGGAGCGCCGCGCTTCCTCGATCACCCGGCCCGAAGGATCCACGACTCCCGCTGCCACCTTTGTGCCGCCGATGTCGATCCCGATCGCCAGTCCCCTCCGGCCGAGATGGGAACGGCGCGCGGCCCACGGCACGGACTCCCAGCGCAGGCCGCCGTGCGTGGAGCCGGGGCGCCGGCCGGCTGCGGCCGAACCGGACCAGGAAATCTTCCGAACTCTTGCCGGGACCTGTTCGTTGGATGAATTCAGTGGCATGTCGCCATCCTATTCCGAGCGCCGCATATGTACTGACATGTCGGCGGTACGGACGGAACGCCCATACGCCTGCATTGGCGGAATCCCACGCTTCACGTAAAGTTACTCATCAGTAACTTGAGTAAGGTGAATTGCGACACACCCATTACTTGGCCATATAGAGTTAGAGCAGCCCCGTAATGGTCTGTTGATATCGAAGGAGCTATCGTGCGTGAATTCAGTGTTCCGCCCCTGGTGAATGTTGCCCCCGAAACCAACATCACGGACCTCGTGGTTCGTCAGGCCGCCGTACCATCAAACCCGGCCTTGTTTGCCAAGCTCAACAGCGCCGGCCAATGGCAGGACATCCGGGCAACCGACTTCCTCAAGGATGTATCGGCCCTGGCCAAAGGCCTGATCGCCAAGGGCGTCGGTGTGGGCGACCGCGTGGGCATCATGTCCAGGACCCGTTATGAATGGTCCCTCGTGGACTTCGCCATCTGGTTTGCGGGCGGCATTTCCGTGCCGATCTATGAAACCTCGTCGCCGTCGCAAGTGGCCTGGAACCTCGGCGACTCCGGCGCTGTCGCCGCATTCGCCGAATCCGCGCACCACGAGGACGTCATCCGCCAGGCCGTCACGGCCGAAGGCCTCGGCTCTGTCGCCCATGTCTGGCAGCTCGAAGGCGGAGGACTTGACGCGCTCCGCAGTGCCGGCAGCGGCGTCAGCGACGAGGAACTCGAGGCGCGCCGCAGCAGCGCCGTGCTGGCCGATGTCGCCACGATCATCTACACCTCCGGCACCACGGGCCGCCCCAAGGGTTGCGAACTCACGCACGGCAACTTCGTGGAACTCTCGGAGAACGCGTTGGCCTCCCTCGGCGACGTCGTCAACGAGAACGCCAAGACCATCATGTTCCTCCCGCTCGCCCACGTCTTTGCCCGCTTCATCTCGGTCCTTGCCGTCGCCGCCGGTGCCCAGGTGGCGCACACGCCGGATATCAAGAACCTGCTGGCTGACCTGCAGAGCTTCCAGCCGTCCTTCATCCTGGCAGTTCCCCGCGTGTTCGAGAAGGTCTTCAACTCTGCCCTCACCAAGGCAGAGGACGGCGGCAAGGGCGCCATCTTCCACAAGGCAGTGGACACGGCGATCGCCTACTCCAAGGCGCAGCAGGAGGGATCCCTTGGCTTGGTGCTGAGGCTCAAGCACGCCGTCTTCGACCGTTTGGTGTACGGGAAGCTTCGGGCCGCAATGGGCGGCCACGTCAGCCATGCCGTCTCCGGTGGCGGCCCGCTCGGCGAACGGTTGGGCCATTTCTTCCACGGTATCGGCCTGCAGATCCTCGAGGGTTACGGCCTGACAGAGACCACTGCACCCATTTCAGTCAACACGCCGTCCTTGATCAAGATCGGCACCGTGGGGGCCCCGCTCCCCGGCAACGCGGTCAGGATTGCCGACGACGGCGAAATCCTCGCCAAGGGCGTCTGCGTCATGAAGGGCTACTTCAAGCGGGATGACCTCGCCGCGGAAACCTTCGTGGACGGGTGGTTCCGCACGGGTGACATCGGCGAACTGGACGAACAGGGTTTCCTGAAGATCACAGGCCGCAAGAAGGAAATCATCGTCACAGCGAGCGGCAAGAACGTCGTACCGGCCCTGCTGGAGGACCAGATCCGTGCTGACGCGCTGGTGTCCCAAGTCCTTGTCATCGGCGACAACCGGCCCTTTATCGGCGCGCTGGTCACCCTCGACGAGGAAGCGCTGCCGGGCTGGCTGGAGCGCCACGGCCTTCCCGCGTCAACTACGACGACGGCTGCCGCGGACAACGCCCTCGTCCGGGCAGCGGTCCAGGAACTGATCAGCCACGCGAACCAGTCCGTCTCGCATGCGGAAGCGATCAAGTCGTTCCGGATCGTTCCGTCCGACTTCACCGAGGCCTCAGGGCACCTCACGCCGTCGTTGAAGGTCAAGCGCGCCCAGGTCATGAAAGACTTCGACGCCGTGATCGAGGAAATGTACTCGGCGCCCAAGGCGTCCTGACGGGCCGCACCCGACGCATCGGTCAAAGCAACAAAGGAAGGTCCCGGGCTTGACAGCCCGGGACCTTCCTTTGTTGCGTGCTCCGCGGAGGAGCGGGCTGCTACTCGACCACGATCAGCAGATCGCCGCCCTGGACCTGCTCGACGTTGTTGATGGCGAGGCGCGAGACCGTGCCGGCTACCGGCGTCGTGATGGATGCCTCCATCTTCATCGCCTCAATGGTGGCGACCGTGTCGCCGGCCTTGACGGCGTCGCCTGCTTTGACGGTCAGGGTCACGGCACCGGCGAACGGCGCTGCTACCTGGCCGGGCTGGGACGCATCCGCTTTCTCCGCGGCCTTCACGTTGCTGACAACGGACTTGTCGCGAACCACCACCGGGCGTGACTGGCCGTTGAGCTTGCACATGACGGTGCGCATGCCCTTTTCGTCGGGCTCCGAGACTGCTTCCAGGGAGGCGATCAGGCGCACGCCTTTTTCGAGCTCCATGACGTGTTCGGCACCGAGCTGGAGGCCGTACAGGTAGTCGCGGGTATCAAGTACCGACAAATTGCCGTAGGTGTCCACGCTCTTGAGGTAGTCCTTTGTGGGGCCCTCGAACAGCAACCGGTTCAGGGTCCGCTGGCGGGACTTGGAATCGCCCTTGAGCGCAGCACTGTCTTCGGCGCTCAGTTCGACGTCGCGGACCTTGATGCTGCGGCCCTGGAGCGCCTTGGTGCGGAACGGCTCCGGCCATCCTCCGGGAGGATCTCCCAATTCGCCCGACAGGAAGCCGATGACGGAGTCCGGGATGTCGTAGTTCTGTGGGTTTTCGTTGAAGTCCGCAGGATCGGCGTGGATTCCCACGAGGTGCAGCGCGAGATCGCCGACGACCTTGGACGACGGCGTCACCTTGACCAAGCGGCCCAAAATGCGGTCCGCGGCGGTGTACATGTCCTCAATGGCCTCGAAACGCTCGCCAAGGCCCAGCGCGATGGCCTGCTGGCGCAGGTTGGACAGCTGGCCGCCCGGGATTTCGTGCTGGTACACCCGGCCGGTGGGACCGGGAAGCCCGGACTCGAACGGCGCGTAGACCCTGCGGACCGCTTCCCAGTAGGGCTCCAGGGAGCTGACACTGGCCAGGCTGAGCCCGGTGTCGCGCGGGGTATGTGCCAGGGCAGCCACAAGCGCCGACGCCGACGGCTGGCTCGTCGTACCGGCCAGGGAGGCTGACGCGACATCGACGGCGTCCACGCCGGCTTCCACGGCAGCCAGCAAGGTGGCCAGTTGGCCGCCTGCGGTGTCGTGCGTGTGCAGGTGGACCGGAAGATCGAAGCGTTCACGCAAGGCGCTGACAAGCTTGGCTGCGGCCGCCGGGCGGAGCAGTCCGGCCATGTCCTTGATGGCGAGGATGTGCGCACCGGCGTCGACGATCTTCCGGGCGAGGTCCAGGTAGTAGTCGAGGGTGTACAGGTTCTCGTTTGGGTCGAGGAGATCGCCGGTGTAGCAGAGTGCAACCTCCGCTACTGCTGTGCCGGTGGCCCGCACCGCGCGGATGGCCGGAGCCATCTGGTTGACGTCGTTGAGGGCGTCGAAGATGCGGAAGATGTCGATGCCCGTTGCCGCGGCCTCGTTGACGAACGCCTCGGTGACTTCCTCGGGGTAGGGCGTGTACCCGACCGTGTTGCGGCCACGGAGCAGCATCTGAAGGCAGACATTCGGGAGGGCCTTGCGCAGGGCGGCCAACCGGTCCCAAGGATCCTCGCCGAGGAAGCGCAGGGCGACGTCGTAGGTGGCACCACCCCAGGCTTCGACCGAGAGCAGTTCGGGCAGAAGGGCGGAGACCGCGGGACCGGCCGCGACCAGGTCGCGGGTACGGACACGGGTTGCGAGGAGCGACTGGTGGGCATCGCGGAAGGTGGTGTCCGTGACGGCCACGGCCTGCTGCTCGCGCAGCGCCTTCGCAAAGTCTTCCGGGCCCAACTCCTGCAGCCTCTGGCGCGAGCCGGCCGGTGCAACGGTCCCGGCAATCGACGGGAGCTTGGCTGCGGGGTCCGAGTGGACCTTGAGTTCGCCGTTGGGCTTGTTGACCGTCACATCGGCCAGCCAGGTCAGGAGCTTGGTTCCGCGGTCAGCGGAGACGTGGGACTTCAGCAGTTCGGGGCGCTTGTCGATGAAGTCGGTCGCCACGTTGCCGGCAATGAAGTCCGGATCGGCCAGGACGGCCTGGAGGAAGGGGATGTTGGTGGACACGCCCCGGATCCGGAACTCGGCCAGGCCGCGCCGGGCGCGGGCCACTGCGGCCGGGTAGTCGCGTCCGCGGCAGGTCAGCTTGACCAGCATGGAGTCGAAGTGGGGGCTGATTTCGGCACCCGAGTAGACCGTGCCGCCGTCGAGACGGACGCCGGCGCCGCCCGCGGAACGGTAGCCGGTGATCCTTCCGACGTCGGGCCGGAATCCGTTGGCGGGATCTTCCGTGGTGATGCGGCACTGCAGGGCTGCACCCTTGATGAATACCGTCTCCTGGCTCAAGCCGAGGTCTGCGAGGGTCTCCCCCGAGGCGATGCGCATCTGCGCCTGGACGAGGTCCACGTCAGTGATTTCCTCGGTGACCGTGTGCTCAACCTGGATGCGCGGGTTCATCTCGATGAAGACGTGCTGGCCGGCGCGTTCGCCCTCGGTGTCCACCAGGAACTCGACTGTTCCGGCGTTGACGTAGTTCAGGGCCTTCGCGAAAGCCACGGCATCCCGGTACAGGGCCTGGCGGATGGACTCGTCCAGGTTGGGGGCCGGAGCGATTTCCACGACTTTCTGGTGGCGGCGCTGCAGGGAGCAGTCGCGCTCGAAGAGGTGCATGACATTGCCCTCGGCATCGGCCAGGATCTGGACCTCGATGTGGCGGGGACGCAGCACTGCCTGCTCGAGGAACATGGTGGGATCGCCGAATGCAGCGTCCGCCTCGCGCATGGCCGACTGGAGTGCCTCCGGAAGGTCCTCACGGGTCTCCACCCGGCGCATGCCGCGGCCACCGCCACCGGCGACGGCCTTGGCGAAGATCGGGAATCCGATCTGGTCCGCCGCGGCGATAAGTTCGTCGACGTCGCGGGACGGTGCGCTGGACTTCAGGACCGGCACACCGGCTTTGCGGGCGGCCTCGAGTGCGGCTACCTTGTTGCCGGCAAGCTCAAGCACCTCCGCGGGCGGGCCCACAAACGTGATGCCGGCGTCTTGCGCTGCCCGGGCGAGGTCCGGGTTTTCGGACAGGAATCCGTAGCCCGGGTAGATTGCGTCTGCACCCGCTTCCTTGGCGACACGGACAATCTCGTCCACGTCAAGGTACGCACGGACCGGATGGCCTTCCTGGCCGATCAGATAAGCCTCATCAGCCTTCTGCCGGTGGATCGAATTGCGATCCTCATACGGGAAGACCGCTACGGTCTTGGCGCCGAGTTCGTAGCCAGCGCGGAAGGCCCTGATCGCGATTTCGCCGCGATTAGCCACCAGAATCTTGGAAAACATGCTTCTCCTGCATCATTGCGGGTGTAACGGTCGGTGGTCACAGTGTGTAAGACCTCCATACCCAAACACAAATCTTTGTGGTGACAGTCACACAGGAATTCGTCACGAGCAGTGTACCTTCGCGCACGATGCAGTTTCACGTGCTAATAAGCCAGCGAAGTAATAGTCCGTCAAAGCCGCTCCGGGCCGATAAGGCAGGAATCTGTTGCCACTCAACATATGATGTTGAAGGGCAGCGGCAGGGCCCCGGTTCCGGCAAGGCCGGAACACAAGCACCGCGACACGGCAACCGGCGTTAGGTTTTGGGTTTTCAAGTGCAAGTAGTCAGCATCAGCAGCCTCAAAGGCGGCGTGGGCAAGACATCCGTAACCACTGGGTTGGCCTCGGCCGCACTGGCCGCAGGGATCCCCACCCTTGTCGTGGACCTGGATCCCCACGCCGACGCCACTACGGCCCTCGGCGTCCAGGCCGGCGACCAGCTCGACATTGGCCGCATGCTGAAGAACCCCCGCAAGGCGAGACTCTTGGACAACGTGGTCAGCAGCGGCTGGGTTGACCACCCCCGCGGCGACGGCGGCGGGACGGCCCTCGACGTCGCCGTCGGATCCGCCTACACCGGAATCTACGACCGGCCAGATCTTGGGCGCCGCGATCTCCGCCGCCTGACTGCTGTCCTTGCCCCGGCCGAAAAGTACGAGCTGGTACTCGTCGACTGCCCGCCGTCCCTCAACGGCCTCACCCGCATGGCCTGGAGCGCGAGTGACCGCGTGGTCCTTGTTGCCGAACCAGGGCTCTTCTCGGTGGCCGGCACGGAACGCACCATGCGCGCCATCCAATTGTTCCGCCAGGAGTTCGCTCCCCAGCTGGCTCCTGCAGGGATCGTTGCCAACAGGGTCCGTCCCGCCTCGTCCGAGCACACGTTCCGGCTCGCCGAGATGGAATCGATGTTCGGCGAGCTGTTGCTGGCACCGCATATTCCGGAGCAGGCGAATTGGCAGCAAATCCAGGGGGCCGCCCACGCCGTGCACCACTGGCCTGGCGACTCGGCGAAGAACACCGCCAACCTGTTCGACTCGCTCCTGGAGAACATGTTGTCCTCGAACAACGGCACGCGGGAACGCCGTAAGCGCTGAGCGGCTCTGCGAGCCAGAAGCCACCCCCTTCAAAAAAAGATGAAGCCACTTTCCTGTCGGAAGGCGGCTTCATTGGTCTTCAGTGGCCGCTGGCGGCAATCCCGACGGCGGTTCAGCCGGTGCGGCGGGCGGAACGGCGCTTGCTGAGTTCGTCGTCCGGAAAGGGCTGTTCTACCGCGTGTTCGCTCGGGAGCGCAGCTAGGCTGCCTTCGACTTCGCGCCAGACGCGGCCCACTGCGATGCCGAATACGCCTTGGCCGCCCTGCACCAGGTCAATGACCTCGTCCGCTGAAGTGCATTCATAGACACTCGCGCCATCGCTCATGAGCGTGATTTGCGCCAGGTCTTCCACTCCGCGTTCGCGCAAGTGTTCGACGGCCGTGCGGATCTGTTGGAGGGACACGCCTGTGTCCAGGAGCCGCTTGACGACTTTGAGAACCAGGATGTCCCGGAAGCCATAGAGCCGCTGCGATCCGGAACCGGCGGCTCCCCGCACGGCGGGTTCAACAAGGCCTGTGCGTGCCCAGTAGTCCAGCTGGCGGTAGGTAATCCCCGCCGCCTTGCACGCGGTGGGGCCACGGTAGCCGGCATCTTCATCCAGGACCGGAAGGTCCTCGGTGAAAAGCAGACCCTGGGCACCGCTTGCGGGTACAGCAACGCCTGTCGAGGCCTGCTTTAGCTCGCCTGCTTCGCCTTTGGGACTCACGTGACCCTCCTTGTCAGAAGTTCCCTTGGGGATGGTGCATACGGGGGCAACACGAAAGGGGAAATGCACTCGTGTAATTTCAACGCGTCCGCACCTTTCAGTGTGACTTGCGCGCGACCTGCATGCAACGGGAACTTGATATCTTCGACGTTAGGCGTGCGGGAGCCTTAGGTCAAAGACGTCCGGGCATTTTCAGATCGTGTCGAAACTTTCACCCTCAACTTTAACCTTAGGCTACCTTCAGCCTTCGAAATCCTCGGGCTCTACGTCGTCCAGGAACTCCCGGAAGCGGCGCAATTCCCGTTCCTCGTCAACTTCGGGGCCCGGCTCGGTGTCTTCGCCTTCGTCGTGTTCGGTGATCCGGACGCCGGCTTCTTCCATGACGGCGTCGGCACACCAGATGCGGCATTTCGCCCGCAAGGCAAGCGCCAGCGCATCGGAAGCGCGGGAACTCACTACGGTGCCGTCGTCGAACTGGAGTTGGCCGTAGAAGATGTTGTCCTCGACCGCGACGATGTTCACGCTGATGATCGTGTGGCCGAGTGCTTCAACGACGTCGATCATCAGATCGTGGGTCATCGGCCGGGGCGGCACCACGCCTTGCTGGGCCAGGGCGATAGCGCTTGCTTCGGGCGTGCCGATCCAAATAGGGACATGGCGTTCCCCGTGCATCTCACGGAGGAGGACCAGAGGCTGGTTTGAAGGCAGTTCAATCCGCACTCCAACGATCTCGACCTCAATCATCATGCGTCCATACGGGAGATACGGTCCTGCACCAAGGCTCGATGCAGGCTGAGGCAGAGTTCGCTGATTTCCCGGGCGGCTTCGGCAGCCCTGGATTGCGATGCCGCGTCCTTGCGGGACGTCAGAGGAGCGACGACGCGCTCCACCAAGCCGAATTCGCGCTCGGCCGCGGCCTGGAACGGACGGAGGTGCCGCGGCTCAAGTCCGTGGCTTTCAAGTTGGACGCAGGCACGCGCCACTTGAAGGGCGTGTTCGTCGAATTTGCCGTTGACGTGGCTGATGAGCCCGTAACTGAGGAGGGACTGCAAGAGCGGGACGCTGGCCCCGGATTCCGTCCGCAACTGTTCCTCGCTCAGGGCGCGTGCGCGGCCCTGCAGCTCGGCCGCAAGTTCGTCCGAGACAATCCGTGGGGACACCGACACGCCCGGCGGGAGGTTTTCGGGACGCTCGCCACGGTCGATCGCGTCAAGGTAGTCCTTGATGACCTTCAGGGGCAGGTACTGGTCACGCTGGAGGGCCAGCACGAAGCGGAGGCGCTCGACGTCGCTTTCGGCGTATTGCCGGTACCCGGCAGGAGTGCGCTTCGGATTGATCAGTCCCTTTTCCTCAAGAAAACGGATCTTGGACGCCGTCATGGTGGGAAAATCGTCGCTGAGTTGGGCGAGGACCTCCCCGATGTTGAGGACCTGCGGTCCTCGCCGTTCCGGCTGGGGCAGTGCCACAGGCGTACCCGGAATCAGTCTTGGCCTGCTGCGCGGGCAGGGCTCAGGTAGTAGGTGAGGCGGAACTTCCCGATCTGGACCTCGCTGCCGTTCTTGAGCAGGACGTTGTCCACCCGGTCCTGGTTGACGTAGGTGCCATTGAGGCTTCCGGTGTCCACCACTTCGAAGCCCTCGGGGGTGCGCACGAATTCCACGTGCTTGCGCGAAACCGTCACGTCATCCAGGAAGATGTCCGCATCCGGGTGGCGGCCAGCGGTGGTGGTGTCGGAGTCCAGAAGGAACCGCGCGCCGGCATTCGGGCCGGTGTGCGCAATCAGCAAGGCCGATCCAGGAGGCAATGCCTGGACCGCGGCGCGCTCCTCGGCGGCCAGCGGCGGACGGGCATCCGGCTCGTGGTGGCGCACGGGCGTGAGCTGGATTGAGGTGGTCTCCGAGGTTGGCTGTTCTACAGCACCGTGCTCGTCCCGGGCGTGGTTCCGCTTGCCGCCAACCATGGAAATCCTCCTCATCCGCCGGCAGTTGACAAAACTGCCGGTTACGCAACTGCCCGGTTCCCCCGGGCCAAACAGGTCGCTGGCCCGCCGCCGTCGCTCCCGGCGTTCCGGGGAGAACCGACTTGGCGGGCCAGATACCATTTAGCCTACCTGTTGTTCGTACTCTGATGCACTGAGAAGGGTCTCGATGGCGTCAGCTTCCGAAAGCTTTACCTCGAACAGCCAGCCGTCACCGTAGGGATCCGAGTTGATCAGGGCAGAGTCGGTGTCGAGAGCCTCGTTGCGGGAAATAATTTCGCCGCTGACCGGGGCATATATGTCGCTCACGCTCTTCGTGGATTCGACTTCACCCACGACGTCGTTGCCCTTCACGGTGGTGCCGGGCTCGGGCAGCTGGGCGTACACGACATCGCCGAGTGCATCCTGGGCGAAGTCCGTAATGCCGACGCGCACGACGCCGTCTGCATTCGGGGCACTGACCCATTCATGTTCGGCGGTGTAGGAAAGATCGGCAGGAATGTTGCTCATGAGTCGCCTTTCATCGGGACATTTCGGACCACGACGGCGGCCCGGTCATCCGGCCACCGCTGAAAGTATAAGCACATCCATGCCCCCTCCCCACAGGTGTCTGGAATGATTGGAAGCAGACTCGAGCCGCATAGTCCTGCAACGCCGTCGGAGGAGCGCGATCATGCCGGAACTGCCCGAAATCACCGCCTTGGCCGACTTTCTGGACGAGCAACTGTCCGGGGCACGGCTCACGCAGTTCCATCTGCCATCGGCGTTCGCCCTGAAAATGGCGGATATTCCCCATGAATCGCTGATCGGGCGGACCGTCGAAGCGGTCGGCCGGCGAGGGAAATTCCTCGTTTTCGAGATGGTTGCCGTATCCCAGGGCGCCGATGCGGAGCCCGCCTACTTGGTTGTCAGTTTTGCGAAGTCCGGCTGGCTATGGTTCGCCGACAACCAACGGGACACTGAAGCGACCGCGACAGCCGGCTACTTCGCCGCGCAATTGGGCTTTTCGAACAATGGCCACGATTACGACGTCACGCTTGCCGACACGGGCACCTGGAAGGGTTTGGCCCTCTTCATCGTTCGTCAGCCCGAGGAAGTCCATGGCATTGCCGAGCTCGGCCCGGATCCCCTCGATCCGGCCTTCGGATTGGAGCAGTTCAGCAGGCTTCTCACGAAGCGGCAGCAGGTCAAGGGGGTCCTGAAGAACCAGAAACTCATCGCGGGTATCGGGAATGCCTATAGCGACGAAATCCTCCACGCAGCGAAGTTGTCTCCGGTTGCCCACGCTTCGTCGCTGGAGCCGGAGGAGGTGGAGCGCCTCTTCACCACGATGAAGGACATACTCGCGGGAGCGGCCCGGGAATACGCAGGCAAGCTGCCCGACGAACTGAAGCCCGCCAAGAAAGCCTCGATGCGCGTGCACGGCAGGACCGGAGAGCCGTGTCCGGTCTGCGGGGACACCGTACGGGAGGTGGCCTTCGTGGGGACTTCCCTGCAGTACTGTCCCACGTGCCAGACCAACGGCGAGATCCTGGCCAAACGCGGCAGCAGCGACGGCTCCTGAACCCCCGGAAGCCCGCCGCTGTCCTTGAAAAACAGGTGGCGGGCTTCCTTGCGGTTCGCCTAGGCGACCGGTGCCTCCTCAGGTTCGCGAACGACGTCGGGGGCTGCTTGCGGTGCGGAAGCGGACTGCGCCGCTCCCCCACGCCGGGCCGCCGCCGCGGCGGCGATCATGACGAGCAGTGCCGCTACGGTGATGGCGGCCCCGGCCCAGATCGGCGAGGTATAACCCAGGCCCATGGTGATGGTGACGCCGCCCAGCCAGGCGCCGAGGGCGTTACCCAGGTTGAAGGCGCCGATGTTCGCGCCGGAGGCGAGGGTGGGAGCGGTGGCGGCAAAGTGCATGACGCGCATCTGCAGGCCCGGGACGGTAGCGAAGCCGAAGCCGCCCATGAGTGCCAGCGAGAACAGGGTGGCCGTGGGGCTCGCGGCGGTGAGCGCGAAGAACACGAGCACCAGCGCCAGGCCCGCGAGGATGACCATGAGGGTTTTGTCGATGGATTTGTCGGCCGCTTTGCCGCCGGCGATATTGCCGACGAACAGCCCGGCCCCAAACAGGACGAGGAGCCACGGGACGGCGTGCGGATCGAATCCGGAGACCTCGGTCAGGGTGAAGGCGATGTAGGTGAAGGCGCCGAACATGCCGCCGAAGCCGAGAATCGTGACGACGATGGACAGCCACACCTGGCCGGACGTGAATGCACCAAGCTCGCTGCGGAGGCTGCTGGTCGCGGTCCCTTCCGTGGTGCGCGGGACCATGAGGGCGATGCCCATGAGCGCGACAACGCCGATGATGGTGATAGCCCAGAACGTGGACCGCCAGCCGAAGTTCTGGCCGAGGAACGTTCCGAAGGGCACGCCCAGCACATTGGCGGCGGTGAGGCCCGTGAACATGATGGCAATGGCTCCCGCCTTCTTGTGGGCCGGAACCAAACCGGCCGCCACCACTGAGCCGATACCGAAGAACGCGCCGTGGCAGAGGGCGGCGACAATGCGCTCTATCAGCATGGCCGGGTAGCTGTCCGCGATGGCGGAGAGGAAGTTGCCGGCGATGAACAGGACGAGGAGCCCGATGAGCACAGGCTTGCGGGGCAGGCGGGTGACGGCCGCTGTCACAAGGAGGGCGCCGACAACAACGCTGAGCGCATAGCCGGTGATGAACCAGCCGGCGGCCGCTTCACTGACTCCGAAGTCAGCGGCAATCTCGGGCAAGAGGCCCATGATGACAAACTCGGTCAAGCCAATGCCGAATCCGCCGAGGGCAAGGGCGATCAACCCTGCGGGCATGTTGTTGCTCCTTTGTGGGGATGGATTCCCGTGAGAGTGGAAGTGCGCCGCCGAGAACCGTAGAATATTAGTTGCAGACGCTGCATATATAGTTGCACACGCCATGTAATTGCGCAAGCAACTACTTTTCGTGCGTCTGGTTTCATCAATCGGCAGGAGTTTCGGGAGACATGGGCATCAAGGACGACGCCGTTGAGGTGCGCGCGCAGGGGTGGCGGACTCTCGCAGCGCTGCACGGCAATATCGAGGCAGCACTGGAGAAGGCGTTGCAGTCCGCCGCGGATCTCTCGGTGGTTGAGTACACCGTGCTGGACGCTCTGAGCCGCCAGGATGGCTGGCACATGCGGATGCAGCAGCTCGCGAGGGCCACAGCACTGTCCAGCAGCGCGACGACGCGCTTGGTGAACCGGCTTGAAGACCGCGCGCTGCTGACCAGGATCCTGTGCGCCGACGACCGGCGTGGCATCTACACGGAACTCACCGAAGCGGGCCAGAAGCTGTTGCTGGCGGCCCGGCCGGTGCACGACGAAACCCTCGCGGAATCGCTGGCGGCCGCTGAATCGGTGCCGGAGCTCGAGCCGCTGGTGAAGGCGTTGGGGGCGCTGCAGGGGGTTTGAGGTTTGTTTCGCGTGCGGTGAGTCGCGAAACGACGAACCCCGCCGCTCCTTCAGTGGAACGGCGGGGTTTTGTTGTCTTTGGGACTGCAGTTGCCTTTGGGGGCGCGTCAGACCTTCTTGACCACGCTGGACTTGAGCTGCATGGGGCCGAAGCCGTCCACTTTGCAGTCGATGTCGTGGTCCCCCACGCCGTTCACGAGGCGGATGTTGCGGACCTTGGTTCCGACCTTGATGGCCGTGGCGCTCCCCTTGACCTTGAGGTCCTTGATTACAGTGACCGTGTCCCCGTCCGCGAGCACATTGCCCACGGCGTCCTTAGTCTCCGTGGACTCTGATGCCGCTTCATCAGACGCGACCGGCGACCATTCGTGGGCGCACTCGGGGCAAACCAGCAAGGCGCCCATCTCGTAGGTGTACTCGCTGGCGCATTCGGGGCAAGGGGGCAGGGTTTCACTCACCGTCCAATGATAGTCGGGGGTGGTGCAACACGTGGACAGCAGGGGCAAACAGTGTAACCAAGACAGTAAGCGGTCTTCGAGCCGAGAGTACCTCCAACCCATTGGCCATAGTACGAGGACCGGTAATCCTTACTTGCAACGGATCTTGTTTCCATAAGCTGTGGTGGTCCAATCGGTTCCTTGCCAGGTACCAGGCCCGTCCATCACGAATTTAACGGCCGCGACACTCTTGATTCAGTGCTTCCAATAAGCCTTGTCAAAGCCGAAGCCTTGGTCACTGTCAGCGTCATACATACCTCGAGTGCAAACTGTGGTGAAACACAGATCTCAAAAAGGACCATTTAGAAAGCGCCCTCGGCGTCAAGCTACCTTTGGAATTGCCCGCCAGGTTGTCCCCTGCTGCAAATTGATCTCTCGCGGTCTGTGCCCATGGCCTTGGAAATGAGTACGCCTTCCTCGGAGTGCACCGGATTCTGCTGGATCATTCCGCACCTCGATGCATGCGCCATCCTGACCTTCTTTGGTTTGGGAAAGCGCTTGCGACACCGCGAGTCACGTCGTTTCAACGCCTTGGCCCGTCAAAGAAGGTCAGGACGGCGTGTTCAGGTCGGGCGAGAATCTCGGGAACACCGTCGGATTCTGCCGGATCACTCTCTTCGCCGAAGTTGCCGCCCTCGTGATTTCGCGGGTCCGAAGTTAATCCATTCGAGTGATTGAGCAGAATCCGACATCCCAGCGCTGACGATCCCTTCAGATGAGCGGAGTCCACGCACTCACTGCAACACCAACGCTTAACGCAAAAGCCGTGGGAACCCTAGAGTTCCCACGGCTTTCTGGTCGGGCTGACAGGATTTGAACCTGCGACCCCTTGACCCCCAGTCAAGTGCGCTACCAAGCTGCGCTACAGCCCGTCAGTCCTGCCGTTCTCCGCCTAGGTTTTCACCTAAGCAGTCCGGCCGAACCACCTCAAAAAGCTTACACGATGTTCGAGGTTCTCAATGCCACCTTGGCGGGTGTCATCTGTGATGCGCGTCTCAATTAGCGCTTCTTGCCGCGCTTTTCGCGGACGCGCATGTTGACCTCGATCGGCGTGCCGTCGAAGCCAAAGGTTTCCCGCAGCCGGCGGGTGATGAACCGGCGGTATCCGGGGTCCAGGAAGCCCGTGGTGAAGAGCACGAACTTCGGCGGACGGCTGGACGCCTGGGTGCCGAACAGGATGCGCGGCTGCTTGCCGCCGCGGACCGGGTGCGGGTGGGCAGCCACGAGCTCGCCCAGGAACGCGTTGAGGCGTCCGGTGGGGATGCGCTTGTCCCAGCTCTCCAAGGCGAGGTCCAGTGCGGGCACAAGACGGTCCTTGTGCCAGCCGGTCTTGGCGGAGATGTTGACGCGCGGAGCCCATTCAACGTGTGCCAGGTCCTGCTCGATTTCACGCTCAAGGTAGCGGCGACGTTCGTCGTCGAGCAGGTCCCACTTGTTGAACGCGAGGACGAGCGCGCGGCCCGACTCGATGGCGAGCTGCAGGATGCGGACGTCCTGTTCGCTGAGCACCTCGTCAACGGCCAGGAGCACGACGGCGACCTCCGCCTTTTCGAGCGCGGCCTGCGTACGCAGGGAGGCGTAGAAGTCCGCGCCCTGCGCCATGTGCTGGCGGCGGCGGATGCCTGCGGTGTCCACGAAGCGCCACGTGCGGCCGCCGAGTTCGATGAATTCGTCCACGGGGTCGCGGGTGGTCCCGGCGAGGGGATCAACCACCACGCGCTCGGAGCCGGCCAGCTTGTTCAGCAAAGAGGACTTGCCGACGTTCGGGCGGCCGATGAGGGCAATGCGGCGGGGACCGCCGGAGCGCTCGACGCCTTCCACCGTGGAGAACTCCGGCAAGGTGTCCATGACGTGGTCCAGGAGGTCGGCAACGCCGCGGCCATGGAGGGCGGACACCGGGTACGGCTCGCCGAAGCCAAGGCCCCAGAGCGTTGCCGAGTCCGCTTCCTGCGCAAAGTCGTCCACCTTGTTGGCCACCATGATGACCGGCTTCTTGGACTTGCGCAGCATCTTCATGACGCCTTCGTCCGTGGCAGTGGCGCCAACGGCGGAGTCCACCACGAAGAGCACGGCGTCGGCCAGTTCCACGGCCATCTCGGCCTGCTCGGCGACGCGGGCGTGGATGCCCCTGGCATCGTGCTCCCAGCCACCGGTGTCCACCAGCGTGAAGTTGCGGCCGTTCCAGTGTGCCGAGTACATGACGCGGTCACGGGTAACGCCCGGGGTGTCCTCGACGACGGCCTCGCGGCGGCCAAGGATGCGGTTCACCAGCGTGGACTTGCCGACGTTGGGGCGGCCAATGATGGCCAGGACCGGGTCAAGCTTGAGGGGGCCGTCGTCGCCTTCGTCGTCGTAGAGTCCGCTCAGCAGGGCTGCGTCGTCCTCGTCGAGGTCGTAGTCTTCCAGGCCCGCCCGGAGGGAGGCTGCACGGAGTTCGGCTTCGTCGTCGTCCAGGGCGGCGAGGTTTTCAGCCACCTGGTCGGTGCCGGTGGGCGTGTATTCGTCGTCGCCGGCTCCGATGTTGCCGGATTTGTGAGTCGTATCGCTCATTGCACTTTCCTTAGTGGTGATCTGCCGGCGTCCCGGCTACTTCTTCTTGGCGGTGCTGCATTGGCTGTGGGCCGGTGCATTAGTCCCCCGGAAGGGACTGACCGGTGGTCTTGACGGCATCCTGGACGTGTCCAGCCAGCGCAGCGCGGATCTCCGCGGCCGCCCTGTCCATTGAAACACGCCCCGACTCGCCATTTCTGCGGGTCACATTCAAGGGGGCTCCGAAACTGACGTGCAGGCGGCGCCGCAGCCTCGGAATGGAGTCACGGTGTTCGTCTCCGATCCGCGTTCCGAGGATGGCCACGGGAATCACCGTGGCCCCGGACATCAGGGCGAGCCATGCGACGCCATTGCTGATGTTGCCGGCAGTGCCGCTCCCCCGCGTTCCTTCGGGGAGAATCCCCACGCAACGGCCGGCGTCGAGCACTTTCTTTCCGAGCTGGAGAGCCGAGCGGTCACCGGAGCGGTCGATGGAAATCTGCCCCGAGGCACGAAGCACCCGTCCAAGGAAACCCTTGAACATCTCTTTCTTGACCAGGATGTGCATGGCCCGCGGAGCCGCGCCGAACATCACCGGCCCGTCCAAGAAGCTGATGTGGTTGCCCGCGAAAATGACCGGGCCGGATTTGGGAACATTGGAACGTCCCGTTATCGCGGTCCGGTACAGGACATGGTCCAACAGCCAGCCAACAGGCCGGCTCCACATCATGGTCCAGCGCGCCGGGAGCCGGGCTTCAGTCACCGTAGATGACCTTGCCCACAATGCTCAGTGCCGTTTCGACGGTTTCTTCGAAGTCCAGCTCCGAGGAATCCAGCGTTACGACGCCGTCGGCCGCTTGGGTGAAGTTCACCACAGTGGAGTCCTTGGCGTCGCGGTGGATCACTTGGGCGGCAAGCTGCTCCTGACTCTGCGTCCCGCCCAACTGGAGGCCGCGGCGCCGCAGCCGCGCTTCCTCGCTGGCGGTCAGCAGCATGCGGACCTCCGCGTTGGGCGCGACGACGGTGGTGATGTCCCGTCCCTCCACCACCATGCGGCGGTGGTGCTGTTCGATCAGCTGGCGCTGTCGACGAATCAGTTCATTGCGGGCACCCAGGGTGGTCGCAACGGCGCTGACGGACGAGGAGATCCTCGGCTCGCGGATTTCCTCTGTGATGTCCACCCCGGCAACACTGACGTATTCGACGTTGGCGCTGGTGCTCAGTTCAAGCGGCAAATCCTTTGAGGCCTGCTCGACGGCGGCACCGTCGGCGAGGTCGATGCCGGTCTTGAGGCAGTACCAGGTCAAAGCACGGTACATCGCACCCGTGTCCAGATAGGCGAGCTTCAAGCGCCGGGCAACTTCCTTGCTGACGCTGGACTTGCCGGAGCCGGACGGGCCGTCGATGGCGACAACGAGCGGCTTGCCCGGGCGTACTACGGTCTCCGGACCGAATAGTTCACGTGTCATTACTGGAGTACCCGCCATCCACGGTCGGTCAAGGCTTCAACAAGGAGGTCATGTTTGTTGGGCATGACTGAAAGTTCCACCATGCCAACGTTCTGCCCGGACGAGTGATCCAGGCGGAGGTCTTCGACGTTGACGCCGATCTCGCCGATCTCCGTCAACAGCCTGGCGATCTGCCCGGGCCGGTCGTCTACCAGAACTGTAAGCCATGAATATGCCTGCGGGGGTCCGCCGTGCTTTCCCGGGATCCGGGCCTGCCCGGCGTTGCCTTCGCTGATGAGCTGGGCAAGGTCCAGCCGCGCACCGGGGGCTGTGGGATCCTCCAAGGTACCGATCAGACGGTTGAGGTCCTCACGGACACCATGGAGGATATCCACCATCTTGGCCGCATTGTTGCCAAGGATCTGCACCCAAAGGGTGGGATCGCTGGCAGCAATCCTCGTGGTGTCCCGCAGCCCGTTGCCGGCCAGCGACAGCGCGTGGAGCGGTGTCCCCTGCAAACGGCTTGCGAGAAGCGATGACATCACTTGGGGCAAGTGCGACACCAACGCAACGGCTTCATCGTGCTCCTCCGCCGTGAACTGGGAGACTATTGCCCCCAAGTCCCCGGCAAGGGAACGCGCAGTCTGAAGCGCGTCGGCACTGGTCTCGTCGGACGGGCACAGGACCCAGGGCATGGACGTGAAGAGCTCGCCGCGGGCAGCGACGGGCCCCGACTTCTCGCGCCCAGCCATCGGGTGCGTCCCCACGTAGCGGGACAGGTCCACTCCACGCGCACGGAGATCGGCCTGGATTGCCAGCTTGACGCTGGCAATGTCCACCACAACGGCCTCCGGGTATTCACCCAGGGCACGCTCGACGACGTCGGCCGTCACGTCCGGTGGCGCCGCGACGACAACCAGCTGGGGCGGATTCGCAAGCTCGGACAGAGGCCTGCCCGCACCGATATCCACGGCGACGGCCTGGTTGGTTGGCGAGGGGTCCGAAAGGAACACGGAGACACCCCGGCCACGCAGGCCGAGACCGATGCTGGCTCCGAGCAGCCCGGTGCCGAAAACGACCACCGGGCCGTCAAGGTGGCCCCGGCCGTGCGAGTGGAATGCCGACATGCCTTACAGTCCTACGGAGGCCAGGAGGTGTCCGACTTCCTGCTTGCCGAGGTTGCGGATGCTGCCCTGGCGCTGGTCGCCCAGGCCGATGGGACCGATCTTGACGCGCACAAGACGAAGCACGGGGAACCCTACGGCTTCGAACAAACGGCGGACAATACGGTTCTTGCCGGAGTGCAGCACAACCTCGATCAGCACGTGGCCCGGAGTGGAGTCCACGAGCTTGAAGGAGTCAACGGAAGCGATGCCGTCTTCGAGCTCGATGCCGGCCTTCAGCTGCGCACCGACGCCCTGCGGGAATGGACCGCGGACCTGTACCAGGTACGTCTTGGGCACCTCGTAGGAGGGGTGCGTCAGGCGGTTGGCGAGTTCGCCGTCGTTGGTCAGCAGCAGCAGGCCCTCAGTGGCGACGTCAAGGCGGCCGACGTGGAAGAGACGCTCGCCCTTGTTCTTGGCGGACTTCAGGAAGTCGCTGATGCAGGGACGGCCTTCGGGGTCTTCCATGGTGGAGACGACGCCCTTGGGCTTGTTGAACACCATGTAGAGCATGGTGTCATCGAGCTGGATCCGGATGCCGTCCACGTGGATCACGGCGGTCGCGGGATCCACACGCATGCCGAGCTCGGTGGTGAGCTGGCCGTTGACCTCGACGCGGCCTTCCTCGATCATTTCCTCGCACACGCGGCGGGAAGCCACGCCTGCCTGGGCCATGACCTTCTGCAGGCGCACGCCATCGGCGTCGTGCTGCTCGGACTGCGCCACCTCGCCGCGGCGGCCGCGGGGCTTGCGGATCGGGCCAAGGTTCTGGCCGAAGCGCTCACTGCCGAAGGCGCGGGAAGCGTACTGCTTCTTGTTGCTGGCCTTGGGCTTCAATGCGCCCGGGGTGCCCGGAGCCTTGCCGAAGCCGGGCTTGTTGGAGCCCGGCTTCCGGGGGGCCTTGGCCGGCCTTGCGTCTTGGCGGCCGGCGTCGTCACGACGCCCGTAGCCTCCGGCCGACGTGGGGTTGTCCGGATCGAAGGGGCGCTCTTCACGCGGACGAGTGGGCTTGAAGGGGCGTTCTCCGCCCGGGGAGAAGCTGCGCTTACTGCCTCCGGAGGCGCCTCCGGCTCGGCTTGCGCCACCCCGGCCGGCACCGAAGCCGCTGCCTCCTGTACGGCCGGCGCTGCTGCGGCCTGAGTCTTGCGACTCGTTGCGTCCGGAATTGTTTCGTCCCGAACTATTACGTGGTGAACCCTGGCGTCCCGCCTGTGTCATGACCCGTCCTTTTGTTATGGTGGCCGGCTTGTTCTTTCTCAACATTAGCCAGCCGGACAGAGGATATCTGCCCTGTGTGAACTCTGCCCGCTACTAGCCCGGGCGTTTGTAGATCCTTGCAATATTGAGTTGTTTTGCCTTGCCTGCCGCCGCGGGTTCCCGCGGCTACATGCGTTCGGCGTCGAAGAACTCCTCGATGCCCTCCAGCCCCGGAAGGTGGGGGGACAATTGAGGCAGTTCCGCCACCGAGCCAATGCCCATGCGCTCGAGGAAATACGAGGTGGTCCGGTAAAGGATGGCCCCCGATTCAGGATCAGTACCCGAGTCCTCGATCAGCCCGCGTTGGACAAGGGTCCTGACGACTGAATCGACATTGACGCCGCGGATGGCCGACACCCTGGCCCTGGAAACCGGCTGCCGGTACGCGATGACCGCCATGGTTTCAAGGGCTGCCTGCGTCAGCCGCGCGGTCTGGCCTTCGAGAACGAACCTGCCCACGACGTCGGCAAATTCCGCGCGTGAATAGATCCGCCACCCGCCGGCAACGTTCCGCAACTCAAAACCCCGGGGTGCAGCGCTGGCACGTGCATCAATGTGCAAGTCATCAGCGTCCCTGCCCGGGGCTTTAACAGTATAGCCGCTATACTCCTGCCGCAGTCCCTCCAGCAAATCCTCGACGACGGCGACCGTCACGTTGAGCCCGGCAGCGAGCTCTTCCGCGGTGGCCGGTTGGTCGATCACCATCAGGACGGCTTCGAGGGCCGCGCGGGCGCCTCCGGGCAGGGCCTCAAGCTCGGCGAGGCCGTCCCCGCCTGTATCCTGCTCGCTCACAGCGGTTCCTCTCCTTGGTCGACCTGCTCGTATTCGTCGCTCACATTGTCGCTGCTCCACCCTTCGGGGCGCCCTGTCCAGCGGACGGTCAGTTCTGCGAGCGGACCCGGCTGGTCAAACGCCACCACACGGTCGCGGAACAGCTCGAGGAGCGCCAGGAACCGGACCACGACAACAAGCGTGGACTCAGCGTCCGCGATCAGCGCCCTGAAGGATTGTGGCTGGCCGCGCTGCAGGCGGTACCCGATGATCTCGGCTTGTTCCTTGACGCTGACGGGTGTTCCGTGAAGGTGGTCGAGCCCGACTTCCTCTGGCGTGTTGTCCTTCGGCGCGAGGGTCTTGGCCGCCAGCGCGGCGAACTGTTCGGGCGTGTGGCGCCAAATCAGCTCGGGCAACATTGCAGCGAAATGCCCTTCCAACGCAACTTGCCGCGGGAAGCGCCGGGCTTCGGACTCCAAGGTGCCGGACATGATCGCAGCCACCTGCTTGAAGGCCTTGTACTGCAGGAGCCGGGCGAAAAGAAGATCCCGGGCTTCCAGCAAGGCAATGTCCTCGGCGTCTTCCACTTCGCCCGCCGGCAGGAGCCTTGCGGCTTTGAGGTCCAGGAGGGTCGCGGCGATGACCAGGAATTCGCTGGCCTCATCCAGCGCCCAGTCCTCCCCCAACTCCTGCAACCGCCGGATGTATTTGATGAACTCGTCCGTGACGGTGGCCAGCGCAACTTCCGTGATGTCCAGCTTGTGCTTGGAGATCAAGCCGAGCAGGAGATCGAAGGGGCCGGTGAAGTTCGCCAGCCGGACCTCGAAGCCGCCCTTTCGTCCCGAAGGCGCGGCTCCGGCGTCGTCCGTGTTACTCCCGGAGGAGTACGACGGCGGCGCGTCGCCCACCAGGACGGGCCCGGCTTCAGGGGTGAGTGGCTCTGCCACGCGGGCTAGGGTGCGCCGCCGCGCGAAATCAGTTCCTTGGCCAGGCGGCGGTAGGCGTCGGCACCGATGTGGTTTCCCGCGTAGCTGGTGATCGGCTCCGCGGCGACCGTGGCGTCGGCGAATTTGATGGAACGCTTGATGACCGTCTCGAAGACCTTGTCCCCGAACGCCTCCACGAGCCTCGAAATGACTTCGCGACTGTGCAGGGTGCGCGCGTCGTACATCGTGGCGAGCACGCCGTCCACTTGAAGGCGCGGGTTCAAGCGGTCCTGGACCTTTTCGATCGTTTCGACGAGCAGTGCCACCGCGCGGAGGGCGAAGAATTCGCAGATCAGCGGGATGATGACGCCATGCGCAGCCGTCAGTGCATTGACCGTCAGGAGGCCTAGGGACGGCTGGCAGTCGATGAGCACGACGTCGTAATCGTCCTCGACGCTCTTGAGGGCGCGGTCAAGCACTTGCTCGCGGGCCACCTCGTTGACCAACTGGACCTCGGCGGCGGAGAGGTCGATGTTCGCCGGCAGGAGGTCGATGCCTTCGACGCCGGTCTTCTGGATGGCGTCACGGATGTCCACCTTGCGGTCCATCAGGACGTTGTAAACGGTGAGGTCGAGCTCGTGCGGGTTCGCGCCCAGGCCTGCGGAAAGGGCTCCCTGCGGATCGAAGTCAACGAGCAGGACGCGACGGCCGAATTCTGCGAGCGCGGCGGCGAGGTTGATGGTTGACGTGGTCTTGCCCACGCCACCCTTCTGGTTGACCATGGCGATGACCCGGGCCGGGCCATGCGAGGCCAGCGGCGCGGGTTCGGGGAAGTCGCGGTACGGGCGGCCCGTTGGCCCCATGACGGCGTCTTCCAGATCGAAATCCGTGCCCTCCAGCGTAGTTGTTCCCCGTTCGCTGCTCACGTATTTATCCACTCTCTCCACGACGGTCATTTCCTGCGGCTGTCTCCAGCACCAGCACTGCTCCCCACCTAGGCTACAGCGCCCGACACGGCATTTTGCGGAACTTGACATTGCCCGCAATTTGAGCCTTTACCTTCTAGCTGAGGTAGAAGGTTGGGCCCGCGTGCCGTAAAACATGCAATCAAAAGCAGGCAAGGCAGGTCCCTTGGCGGGTTCCTGCCTTGCCTGCATGGATGCTTCCAAACGGCGTGCCGGACTAAGCGGCCACGGCCTCTTTCACCTCGGGTTCAGCGTGGTGGCTGATCATGGTCAACTCGTCGAAAGGCGTCGCACCGGACAGGACGTTGGTGACCTGCTTGCGGTCGATTTCCTTGACCCAGGTACCGATCAACACGGTGGCGACGGCGTTGCCCGTGAAGTTGGTCAAAGCGCGGGCTTCGGACATGAAGCGGTCGATGCCGACGATCATCCCGACGCCGCCCAGCAGTTCGGGCCGGTGTGCCTGCAGGCCCGCGGCGAGGGTGGCCAGGCCGGCTCCGGAAACGCCGGCCGCTCCCTTGGACGCAATGATCATGAAGACCAGCAGCGATACCTGGGCGCCGAGGTCCAGCGGAATACCCATGGCGTTGGCGACGAACAGCGAGGCCATGGTCAGGTAGATGGCAGTTCCATCGAGGTTGAAGGAGTAGCCGGTAGGCACCGTGACACCAACAACCGGCTTGGAAACGCCGAGGTGCTCCATCTTGGCGATGAGCCTGGGCAGCGCCGCTTCGGAGGACGAGGTGGAGAAGATGAGCAGGTACTCGCGGGCCAGGTACTTCATCAGCTGGAAGATGCTGACGCCTGCCACAACCCGGAGCAAGGTGCCGAGCACCACGACGATGAACAGCGCGCAGGTGATGTAGAACGCAACCATCAGGGTGAGCATTCCGAAAATTGCCTTCACGCCGGTGGCACCGACTACCGCGGCGATCGCACCGAAGGCGCCGACCGGAGCCAGCCACATGATCATGATGAGGATCCGGAAAACGAGTGCCTGCCCGTGCTGGATTGCCTTGAGGACCGGCTGGCCCTGGGACCCCATGCGTTGCAGCGCGAAGCCCACCAGGATGGCGGCCAGGAGAGTCGGCAGGACCGGAATGTCTCCGGGGATGATGCCCAGCAGGAAATCGGCGGTGCTGTTCGTGGCAGCCTTCGCATTGGGGTCGTACGGGATCAGTTTCAGGCCCTCGCCCGGGTGGATGATGTTGCCAACGACCAAACCGATGGCGAGCGCGAAGGTGGACATCACCAGGAAGTAGATGAGTGCGAGCCCACCGACCTTGCCAACCGTGGCAGCCTTGGCGATCGATCCGATGCCCAGGACGATGGTGCAGAAGATGACGGGGGCGATCATCATCTTGATGAGCTTGATGAAGCCGTCACCCAAGGGCTTGAGGGATTTACCCACTTCCGGGAAAAGCAAGCCGACGACGGCGCCCAGCACAACTGCGGCGATCACGGCGATGTAGAGGTAATGCGACTTGTCCAGCCCCTTGCGCCCGGCCTTCGCGGGTGCAATCTCTCCTCTTTGAGAGGTCATGGCTTTGCTCCTTATAGATACTCTGGAAAGCGCCGTGGTCCCTGCAAAATGTCCCTGCGTCGCTCTGCTGTGATACCCATCATTAGGCGCGGCGTGACATGTATCACTGTTGCGTTCATATTGGTCACAGGATGGCCCGCAGAAAGGAGCACGTGATCCGACGCTGGAGCATTGCCCGCAGACTCTTTGTGGCGAATCTACTGTTCGTGCTGGCGCTCACCGCCATCGTGGGCACGGCTGCCTTCCTGGACGCGAGGGACCGGGCCTACAACGACGCCGGCCAGCGCATGCAGGCAGTGGCCGCCGCGATCGCAGCCAATCCGCTCGTGCTCCAAGCAGCCGGCACGCCGAATCCATCCGCCACCCTGCAGCCGTACGCCCAGGTGGTGACGGCCAATGCCCATGCCGATTTCATCACCATCATGGCTCCGGACCGGACCCGCTGGACCCATCCGAACCCCGACGAAATCGGCAAACCGTACATCGGCACCATCGATCCTGCCCTCCGCGGCCAGACATTCACCGAAGTCACCGCCGGCACCCTGGGCCCGTCCGTGCGCACCATCGTCCCCGTGGAGGATCCATCCGGCAAAGTCCGGGCCCTCGTGGCGGCGGGTGTCACGGTGCGCACCGTGGATGTCGCCGTGTCAGCACGACTCACGGCGATCATCGGCATCTCCCTGGCCATGCTCGCAGGCGGCTCCCTCGCCTCGTGGCTATTGGGGCGGTACCTGCGCTCGGTCACCAGGGGCTGGGGACCGGAGCAATTGGCGCAGTTGTTCGCGTATTACGAGTCGGTCCTGCATTCGGTCCGCGAAGGCGTGGTCCTGATCGACACCGGCGGCAGGGTGGTCATGTACAACGACCAGGCCGCGGAACTGCTGGGACTGGAACGGTCCGACGTCGATCCCGCGGCGGAAGCCGCCCCACGCTTGTCTGATCTGCCACTCGATCCCAGCCTCCACCGCCTCTTCGAGTCCGGCCGGACGGCGCACGACGAGATCCACCTCACCGGCTCGCGCATCCTGGTGGTGAACCAGGCGCCGGCAGTGGGGCCGCCCGGCATGAGGGGCCGGCAGCGGCCTGCGGTGTTCGGGACCGTAGCCACGCTCCGGGACAGGACGGAAATCGAGTCCCTGGGCAGTGAACTCGAAACCATGAAGACCCTGTCTGACGCCTTGCGGGCACAGACTCATGAACACGCCAACCGGCTGCACACCATAGTGTCCCTCATGGAGCTCGGGCGTACCTCCGATGCCTTGGACTTCGCCACCAAGGACTTGGAACTGAGTCAACAACTGACCGACCACCTCGTGGCGTCAGTGGACGAGCCCGTCCTGAGCGCGCTCATCATGGGGAAGTCGGCCGAGGCGCACGAACGCGGAGCGGAGCTGACGGTCACAGTGACCGGCGGGGACGGCCTCCAGGGCCTGGCAGTGCAGGACCTTGTGACGATTTTGGGAAACCTGCTGGACAACGCCCTCGACGCGGCAGCCGCCGCTCCCCCGCCGCGCAAAGTGGAACTGGGCATCGACTCCGGACCTGAAGGAACCACCTTCACGGTTGTCGATTCCGGCCACGGGATCGATCCCGGCATCGTGGACGACGTCTGGCAGTACGGATACAGCACCAAGGCGGCGGGAATCGGACAGGCCGGGCAGCCCGGAGCCCCTTCCCGCGGCGTGGGCCTCGCCCTGGTCCGGCAAGCTGTGCAGCGGCTTGGCGGTACGCTGTCCATCAGCGACTCCACGAGCGCCTTGGGCGGCGCGTTCTTCCGCGTAGTGCTCCCGGTGCCGGACTCCAGGAAAGAAGCCGAATGACCGAAATCCGCGTCCTCGTTGTCGAGGACGAACCCATCGCCGCCGATGCCCATGGCGTCTACGTGGGCCGAATCGACGGTTTTACCGTCGCGGGAACGGCCCCGGACGGACAGTCGGCCCTGCGGCTACTCAACGAATTCGCCGTTGCCGGCCAGCCGGTGGACCTCGTCCTGCTGGACATGAACCTGCCGGATCTGCATGGACTGGATGTTGCCCGCCGAATGCGCGCTGCGGGACTCCTTGCGGACATCATCGCCATCACCGCCGTCAGGGAAGTGAACATTGTCCGGAGCGCGGTGTCGATCGGCGTGGTGCAGTACCTCATCAAGCCGTTCACGTTCGCCACCTTCGCGGATAAACTCGCCAGTTACCGCGCCTTCCGCGAACAACTCGCCGCACCGGCGTCGGGCGCCCGGGCGAGCGGAGCATCGCAAAGCGATGTGGACCAGGCGTTTGCCAGTCTCCGCGCACCCACCGAAGTCCCACTGCCCAAGGGGCTTTCCGCCCATAGCCTGGAGTCCGTCAAAGACCTCCTGGCCAGCCTTGGCCGGCCGGTGTCCGCAAGCGAGGCAACTGTCGCCCTTGGGATGTCCCGGGTTACAGTACGCCGCTATCTCGAGTACCTGGCCGACGCCGGTATGGTCACGCGGAATGCGCGATACGGCACTCCGGGACGTCCGGAGAACGAGTACCGCTGGAACCGGAGTTAGTCCACAATTCACCGGTGGATGTATACACAGATCGATCATCGGGCGAGCATTCGCCAGAAAAGCTAGGCTTGATCGCTGTTTATGTATACACTGAGGACGTCCACCCAGTGAAGGAGGGTCCATGCGTGCCAGCGACAAAGCCTATGCGGCCCTGCGCGAAGACATCATCGAATGGCGCCTGGCACCCGGAACGGTCCTCGCGGAAGTGGAACAATCCGAACGCCTGGGCGTGTCCCGCACACCGGTCCGGGAGGCGCTGGGCCGGCTCAGCGCGGAAGGGCTGACGACGGCGGCAGGCGGCCGCGGCGTCGTCGTCACCGATATCTCGCTGGAAGACATCGACGAACTGTTCGAGCTGCGCGAAACCCTGGAAGGCAAAGCCGCCGCCCTCGCCGCGGAACGCGGTGAACGCCCGGTGTTCGAGCAACTCCACGCTGAGCTCCTCCGGGCCCCGGAGATGCTCAACGACAGCGACCCCTCCCGGCACGACTACTACGCCCTCGTGGGAAGGCTGGATGAGGCGATCGACGAGGCCATCTGCAATTCCTACCTCGCCCAGGCCATGCGCAGCCTGCGCGTGCACCTGGTGCGGGTCCGCCGCCTCGCGGCCGACGACGCCGAGCGCCTCCTTGCCGCCGCGGCAGAGCACGCCGCGATCGCCGAAGCCATCGCGGCAGGCAACCCCCGGCTCGCCGAAGCCGCCACCACCGTCCATCTGCACCGCAGTCTTTCCCACGTCAAAGCCACCCATACCCCTCACTAAAGGAGCACCATGGTGAAGAACAACCACGTCCGCGTCTACAAGAGCGAAGAAAACCTTCCCCGCGAGGAGCAGCTGGCGCACAAGATCGCTACTGTTGCTGCCGACCCAGTCGAGGTTCTTCCCCTCGTCACGGAGATGGTCATCAACCGGATCATCGACAACGCCTCCGTCGCTGTCGCGTCCTTGAACCGTGCCCCGATCATTGCTGCCCGGGCGCAGGCCCTGACCCACGCGCCGACCACCAACGGCAAGGGCTCGTCCGTCTTCGGCATCAGCGACAAGGTCTCCCCCGAATGGGCCGCCTGGGCCAACGGCGTCGCCGTCCGCGAACTCGACTACCACGACACGTTCCTGGCCGCGGACTACTCCCACCCGGGCGACAACATCCCGCCGATCCTCGCCGTGGCCCAGCACGTCGGTTCCAGCGGTAAGGACCTGATCCGCGGCATCGCCACCGGCTACGAAATCCAGGTGAACCTCGTCAAGGCCATCTGCCTGCACAAACACAAGATCGACCACGTCGCCCACCTCGGCCCCTCCGCCGCCGCCGGCATCGGCACCCTCCTGGGCCTGGACGTCGAGACAATCTTCCAGTCCGTCGGCCAAGCCCTGCACACCACCACCGCCACACGGCAGTCCCGCAAGGGCGAAATCTCCACCTGGAAAGCCCACGCCCCCGCGTTCGCCGGCAAGATGGCCGTCGAGGCCGTGGACCGCTCCATGCGCGGCCAAACCTCCCCCGTGCCCATCTACGAAGGCGAAGACGGCGTCATCGCCTGGATGCTCGACGGCCCGGACGCCTCCTACGAAGTCCCTCTCCCCGAGGCCGGCGAAGCCAAGCGCGCCATCCTGGACACCTACACCAAGGAACACTCCGCCGAGTACCAGGCCCAGGCCTGGATCGACCTCGCCCGCAAGCTCCACAAAGAGCACCCCGAGGCCACGGACCCGGCCAACGTGGCCTCCGTCCTGATCAAAACCAGCCACCACACGCACTACGTGATCGGCTCCGACGCCAACGACCCCCAGAAGTACAGCCCCACCGCGTCCCGGGAAACCCTGGACCACTCCATCCCCTACATCTTCACCGTCGCCCTGCAGGACGGCTCCTGGCACCACGTCGACTCCTACAGCCCGGAACGCGCCGGCCGCCCCGACACCGTGGAACTCTGGCACAAAGTCACCACCGTCGAAGACCCCGAATGGACCCGCCGCTACCACTCCCTGGACATCGCGGAAAAGGCCTTCGGCGGCACCGTTGTCATCACCCTCAACGACGGCACCGTCATCACGGACGAGATCGCCGTCGCCGACGCCCACCCGCTCGGCGCCAGGCCGTTCGCCCGTCAGCAATACATCAACAAGTTCCGCACCCTCGCGGCCGGGCTGGTGGAAGAGGCCGAGATCGAAAGGTTCCTCGCCGCCGTCGAGCGCCTCCCGGAACTGGGCCCGGGCGAACTGGACCAGCTGAACATCACCGCCGCCCCGGGCGTCATCGACCTCGCCGCCGCACCGAAGGGACTGTTCTAGATGCTCTACTCCGAGACGACCCCGGAGCAGAAGCGACTCAAGCTCCGGGACCTGCTGAACTCAGGGACCATCGCCCAGTTCCCCGGGGCTTTCAACCCGCTCTCGGCACGCCTGATCGAGGAGAAGGGCTTCCCCGGCGTCTACATCTCCGGTGCCGTCCTCGCCAACGACCTCGGCCTGCCGGACATAGGACTCACCACCCTCACGGAGGTCGCCACCCGGGCAGGGCAAATCGCCCGCATGACCGAACTCCCGTGCCTCGTGGACGCGGACACCGGATTCGGCGAGCCGATGAACGTGGCCCGCACCATCCAGGAGCTCGAAAACGCCGGGCTGGCCGGTTGCCACATCGAGGACCAGTTCAACCCGAAACGCTGCGGGCACCTGGACGGCAAGAACGTGGTCGACGTCGACACCGCCGCCAAGCGCATCCGCGCAGCGGCCGACGCCCGCAGGGATCCGAACTTCCTCATCATGGCCCGGACCGACATCCGCGCAGTCGAGGGCATCGAAGCAGCCCAGGAACGCGCCAAAGCACTCGTCGACGCCGGCGCAGACGCGATCTTCCCGGAAGCCATGAAAGATCTCAGCGAGTTCCAAGCCATCCGTGATGCAGTGGATGTGCCGATCCTGGCCAACATGACCGAGTTCGGCAAAAGCGAACTCTTCACCGTGGAACAACTCCAGGGCGTCGGCGTGAACATGGTGATCTACCCCGTCACCCTGCTCCGCATTGCCATGGGGGCTGCAGAGCGTACGCTGGAAACGATCAAGGCCACTGGAACGCAGGAGGCGCAGGTGGAGAACATGCTCACCCGTGCGCGCCTCTATGACCTCGTGGACTACGAGGCCTACAACCACTTCGACACGAGCGTTTTCAACTTCCAGGTTCCTGGGCTCAGCCGGTAACTGGATCAACCAAGGGATGCAGGCGCTCCGGCTATTCCGGAGTGCTTGCCGACGAACGAAGGAGGACAGCATGGTTGCTGTTGAGATCAAGAAAGGCCTGGCCGGCGTCGTGGTTGACTACACCGCGATCTCCAAGGTCAACCCGGACACCAACTCGCTGTTGTACCGCGGTTACCCCGTGCAGGAACTCGCCGCCAAGTGCAGCTTCGAAGAAGTCGCCTACCTGCTGTGGAACGGTGAACTGCCCACTCCGGAGGAACTTGCTGAGTTCACTGCCCGCGAGCGTGCGGGCCGCGCCCTTGACCCGGTGGTGAAGCAGGTCATCGATGCGCTGCCGACGACGTCCCACCCCATGGATGTCTGCCGGACGGCCGCTTCGGTGCTGGGAGCCCGGCACCCTCTCGCCGAGGTTTCCACGCCCGAGGCCAATATGGCCAAGGCCATTGACTTGTTCGCCGCCATGCCGGCGGTGGTCGCCTACGACCAACGCCGTCGGCGCGCCGACGGACAGGCCATCGAACCCGTGGCACCGCGGGACGACCTGGGCTACTCCGCGAATTTCCTGTGGATGACCTTCGGCGAGGACCCGGTGGACGAGGTCGTCAAGGCTTTCAACGTCTCGATGATCCTCTACGCCGAGCACTCCTTCAACGCGTCCACCTTCACGGCCCGCGTGGTCACCTCCACCCTCTCGGACCTGCACTCCGCGGTCACCGCGGCGATCGGCGCCCTCAAGGGCCCGCTGCACGGCGGCGCCAACGAGGCCGTCATGCACACGTTCGAGGAAATCGGCATCCGCACCGAGGAATCGCTCGATGACGCCGCCTCCCGGGCGAAGACCTGGATGGAACACGCCCTCGCGCAGAAGAAAAAGGTCATGGGATTCGGTCACCGCGTCTACAAGCACGGCGACTCCAGGGTGCCCACCATGAAGGCCGCGCTGGACAAGATGATCGCCCACTACGGCCGGCCCGAGATCCTGGGCCTGTACAACGGCCTCGAGCAGGCGATGGACGAGGCCAAGGCGATCAAGCCCAACCTCGACTACCCCGCCGGACCCACCTACCACCTCATGGGATTCGACACTCCGACCTTCACCCCGCTGTTCGTCGCCAGCCGCATCACCGGATGGACCGCACACATCATGGAGCAGCTCGGATCAAACTCCCTGATCCGCCCGCTCAGCGAATACAACGGCGTGGACGAACGGCACCTGCCGTAGTTCCACCTGCACGACGGCGGGCCGGTCACCTCCCCACGAGCCCCCTGACCTCGCAAGCTCGGCCAGGGAACCCGGCTTCGCGTGGGCCCAGGCCGGCCCGCCGTCGTTCCAGTCGCTATTGAGTCAGCTGCAGGCTGGTGATCATCCGCTTGAGCTTCTGGTATTCCGGTGTCTGCAAGTACTGCGTGGCTTCCGCCATGGTGCTGAAGGTGCGGGCGCCAAGGGCTTGGGGCACGTCCGTGGCGAAAGACAGCGTGCCTTTGGGAGCGCCGGCCACGAAGGAGTACATCAGGCCGCTGTCCTGCACTTCCCCGCTGGACTTGTCCACCAGACCGATTTGATAGCCGACGCCCTTGCCTTGGGCCGTCTGATCCAGCACGCGGTAGGAGAACCTGGCCTGGGCGGTGGTCACCCACTGGCCCTTTAGTGACGTGGCAGCTGTGTCGAGCTCCTTTTGCTTGTACGTTCCTGGCCCGCATGCCCCGCCTACGCCGCCGCCCGTGCCGTAGTAGAACTTCGCCACCACACTGCCCGACTCATCGCTCACCTGGATTCCGGATGCGGGATTACTGGCGGTGCCTGCTGGAACATCGGCGGCCGTCCATCCCGAAGGAAGATCGAACTGCACGTGGGCGCTGGTGCTGACGAAGCTCGCCCACCCGGAGCCCGCCGTCGCTGGTGTTGATGCTGTCGGTTCTTCCGTAGCGGCCGTTGAAGCCGAGGCCGTGGCCGACGCCGATGGGGCAGTCGTCGCAGGGGCCGTCGTAGCTGCTGTTGCCGGTAGCTGGCTTCCGCTCCGGGATTGTCCCTGGGACCCAAGGTTGGCGGCAACGAGGAATCCCGCTGCAAGGACCGCTGCGGCAAGGGCCACCAACACGATGATTCTCAGTCTCCGCATCTTCTGTCTGGAATCCACCGTTCCCCCTTTGTCGGTTAGCGCCCGAAGTGGGCGTCTATCGTGTAAGTTTCCGCAAGACGCCCCGAGGTTACAGCCCGGGCACCCAATTCCGCGCGGACCCACCAGCTGCTGCTCCGTCGTTGTTCCAGTCTGCGTGGAAGACCTCGGCCATGTTCTCGTTGTCATCTGCGAGCACCACGCGCACATCCATGCGCCGGCCATTCATCATCGCGGGAAGCCAGTGCTCGGCGTCGGCCCACATGTGAGCTACCGGCAGGTCCTCCGCCGGGTACCACTGGGGCGTGATCTCGTCGCTCTCGGAAGGCTCCCCCACCCAGGATTCGGAAAGGAACACGGTAGTAAACATGTTCCATTCAGGCTTGGCAGGGAAAACAAAGTCCACAGTTCCCGCGGCCACCAGGTCGTCCGGCTCAACATCGACGTAGACTTCCTCGCGGACTTCCCGGCAGATCGCCTCGACGGCGGTCTCGCCCTCCTCCACATGGCCGCCGACGCCTACTACTTTGCCCTTGCCGAAGCCGGTGCGCTTGCGTCCCAGAAGGACCTCCCGGCCGCCATCGACCTCGCGGAGGAGAAAACAGAGGGTCACGTGTGCGGCTGTCATGGCATCAAGACTACGACTGCGTCGCCCCCGAAGTACGACGCCGGGCCGCTCACCTAAGGTGGCCCGGCGTCGCGCCGTGTCTCTAGCCCACCTTGGTGATCGTGAGCGAAGTGATGACCGCCTTGAGGTCTTTATAGCTTTGTGTCTGGGTAAAGGCCGCGGCTTCTTCGATGGTGGTGAATTTGTAAAGACCCCAGGAAGGCCCTCCCAGTGGACGGCGATCGGTGAAGCTAAAGAACTTCAAGGGACCGGGTCCTGCTACCGCGAGGTCAAGGACGCAGCCTATTCCGTCCTGTCCAGCGATACGGTTGGTAATTCCTATCCCTGCCTGAACCGGACCCCCGTCATTTGCGGCTGAGGTCATTGCGACATACACGAATCTCGGTGTGCCCTGGGCCGGCGACGCCAGGTCCGTCGGCAGCCCGGTCATGGGCTGACTGTCGAGGATCTTGTAGGGCGCCCTGTTTTGGCAGCCGCTGGTGCTCCAGTCATTGGTGTCGCCGAAGGCCAGCCGTGCCGTGTACTGGCCGCTGGAATCCGTGAGGGCGGTTCCCGGGCCGTTTGTGAGGGCAAGGCTGCCGGACGGATCGGCCAGTTGCCACGATGCCGGGTAATTGAAGCTCACTTTATAACCCGTGGACCGGTCCTCGTACGTCTTGAGACCTTCGGCAGCGAGTGATCCTGGCTCCGGGGAACCCACCAGATCGGGACGAAGGTCCACCGGGATTCCGTTGGTGACGAACGCCTTGTCCATGAATTGCTCAGCCGTCAGCCGATCGTTGTTGGACGCTGCGCCTGCCCAGTTCCCAAGGCTGGTTTCCTGCACATAGCTCCCGTTGACAAGCTTGGCGATCCAGAACCAGTCCCCCGGTTCCGGGTTCGGATTGTCGCTTGGTGCGGGCGCCATGATGCTCATCCATCCGGCCTTGCAGCCCACAAGCCGGAGAACCGGTTTCAGCTGCTCCAATGAAGTCATGGCGCCCGTCAGGTTCTGAATCGAGCACTCACCGTGTCCGACGCCGGCAAGTGACGTGGGCGCCGCCGTCGGGCCTGCTGTCTCGCTCGGACTCGCCGTCGGGCTGGCTGTGCCGGCCGCCGTAGCTGTGGCCGTCGGTGGCGCGCTCGGCGTCATGGAGGACGCGCCGGCCGGATCCGGGACTGCAGTGATCGAACCCAAGTGCGCTGCCACGAGCACCCCTGTGGTCACCGCGGCAGCGGCCATCGTCAGCAATCCTGCAATCCTGGCATTCCGCAGCCGGCGTCCAGCCGCCATGGACCGAACGTTCGGCGGCAGCTTGTCAGGACCGTTCCCGGGAGAAGCCAGCACCCGGGCCAAAGCCGCCTCTGCATCCGGCACCGCGCCAACTCCGCTGCGCAACGGATCGGCCCTCTCAATCAATTCTCTGATCGGATCCATCCCTATGCCCCCAACTTCTGTGCCACCGCGCCGCTACCGGCCGGCAGTAGCTTTCGGAAAGCCTCCCGCGCCCGGTGCAACCGCACCTTCGCGGCCGACTCTCCGCACTGCAGGACCGCCGCGATCTCTACCATCGTCATTTGATCCCAGTACGCCAACTGCAGGATGTCCCGGTCTTTCTCCCGCATGGAATCCAACACCTCATCCACCAGCGAGTATCCGTTTCCGGCCCCGTCGCCGGAAACCACGGACTCACGGAGGCGCTCATGCAGTGCTACCTGGCGCCGATGGCTCCGATAAGCGTTTCCCAGAAGATTTCTCGCCACCGTGAACAACCAGGCCACATCCACCGATGACGCCTCATCCCACTTCTGCCAAGCGACCCGAAATACGTCCGCAGCCAACTCTTCGGCCACATGCGGATCCTCCACACGTCGCCGCACAAAACGGAAGATGCGCGGGTACGTATCCCTATGCAGCGCAACGAACGCCGATTCCCCCTCGGAAAGCACAATCCCCCACCCTCAATCCGAAACCCCAACCAAACCCTGGCCAACTGTATAGTTTCCGGCACGAGCCCGCAGGTTACAGCGCTGCCACGCCAACCGGACCAGCAAGAGCCGCCGGTTGCTAAAGTGTCGCCGTGAGCCAAGAGGGGAACGAGCAAGCCTCCGAGGCCTGGCTGCCTGGCTGGCTGGTCCGGCATCCGCTCTACTCCGGGTGGGTATGGACCGGATTCTGGGCGTTGTTGATCGTCCTCGACGAATTCCTGGACCTGGCCGGCTGGAGCTGGTACCTGCTGGTCGGCATGGCCGCACTGCCGACCCTCCTGTCCACGCTCGCTGTGCTGAACGCTACTCCCCGCAGGCATTTGAAACCACACAGCGAATCAGTGCTGGGCCACTTCTTCGTGAGATTCCTTGCCCTGCTGACTGCATTCCTCGTGTGGGGCGTTTCGGTGGTCATGAGCGCCTCGATCTCCACGACTGTCCAGGCCGCCGTAGGAAATTCCGAGCGCGAAGTCACGGCCCTCGGCTTCAACTTGCTCGTGGCAGCTGTCCCGCTTGTCATCTCCGTGCTGTGGATGGCTTTCATCGTCCGCTGTGCCTGGTTCCTGCGCCGTCTGCGTGGTTGGAGCCAAAGTCCCGCCAGTTCACGGGTGCCGAGGAAATTCCTGCGCTCCCGGCCTCATCTGAGGCGGGTGGTTGTCGGCTTGGCGCACCCGGGCCTTCTGCTCGTAGCCGGCCTCGGCATGTCCATTCTGGCGCTGTTCCTGAACGCGGTGGAACTGACCTTCAAGGTCTTGGCATAACCGGCACCGGACTGCGTGCAGTGTCCAGCGGGTGGCGCAATGCATCAGCCGAGGGCTCGCGGATGCGCAGCCGCATACACTTCACGCAAAGTGTCGGCAGTGACCAAGGTGTACACCTGCGTGGTGGTCACCGAGGCGTGGCCCAGGAGCTCCTGAACCACCCGGACGTCAGCGCCACCCTCAAGCAGATGCGTGGCGAAAGAATGCCGGAGGGTGTGCGGGGAGACGTCCTTGGTGATGTTGGCCTTCTCGGCCGCGGTCTTGAGAATAGTCCAGGCGCTCTGCCGGCTGATCCGGCCTCCGCGGGCATTCAGGAACAGCGCCGGCGTGCCTTTTCCTTTCGCGGCCAACGCAGGCCTTCCGCGAACCACGTAGGACCCGACGGCGCGTGCACCGTAAGACCCCAGAGGAACCAGGCGCTCTTTGGAACCTTTTCCGAAGAGCCGCACGATCGCGGGACCATCGGCTTCCGCTTCGAGCGAGACATCGTCGACGTCAAGGCCTACAGCTTCGCTGATGCGGGCACCTGTGGAGTAGAGGAACTCCAAGAGCGCGCGGTCCCTCAACCCGGTGGCGGTGTCGGCACCGGCAGCCTCAAGTATGCGGGTCACTTCGCCGACGCTAATTGCCTTCGGCAGACGCTTGCCGGGCATTGGCGGGTGGACATCGCTGGCGGGGTCCGCCGTCGTCGTCCCCTCCAGGGCCCAAAACTTGTGCAGCCCCCGGACGGCAACCACGGTGCGGGCCGCAGAGCGGACGCCGAGGGCGGCGCCCCCATCGGAACCGTCTGCCAACGCCTGCACAAAGGCGGTGACGTCACGCCGGGAGATATTGCCCGGGTTGTCGACGCCGGACGCGGCCAGGAAGTTCGAATAGCGGGACAGGTCCCGTCGGTATGCGGACAGAGTGTTGCTTGCAAGGCCTCGTTCCACGCCGAGGTGTTGCAGGTAGTCCGTGACGGCCCGGTCAATGGCGGTCCGGACCCTGGTCTCCGCGAGCTGGGGCACGGTCAGCGCTGGCTCGGGTGGGCGGGCCAGGGAGCATCGGCCGGCCGCAGGTTCCTGAAGCCGTCGGCGCGTGCGGCGGCGGCCGCGAGTATCCCGACGACGGCGGACGGGTTATGCAGGCGGCCCTCGAGGACCGCCGAAACAGCCTCGTCAAGCGTGACCCACACGAGTTCGATTTCGGCCTCTTCATCCGTGCGGACGTGCCGTTCCGCCTCGGGAACGTCACCCAATCCGCGCGCCAGATAGATGCGAATCGCCTCGCTCGAGGAGCCGGGCGAATTGAAGAAGTCCGCGAGGACATTCCACGTGGCCGCCGTGAGATCGGCCTCTTCCGCGAGCTCCCTGGCCGCGCCGACCACGAAGTCCTCGCCGGCCACGTCAAGAAGCCCGGCAGGAATCTCCCACAGGTCCATTCCCACCGGGTGGCGGTATTGCTTGAGCAACAGGATCTCGCCGTCGACATTCATCGGCAGCACCGCGACGGCGCCGGGATGGTCGATGTAGTCGCGGACCAAAGTGCCGGTGTCTTCGCCGAGCTCGAAGGCGTCACTGACGACGTCCCAAATACGGCCTTCATAGACCTTGCTGGACGACAAAAGACGGCGCGGGCTCGGCATGTCCGAAACCTTCCGAAAAGTGCTGGGGGTTTCAGAAATACCGGGCATCGCGCCGTCCTTCGTTTGTGTGAGCGATTACTTCGCAGCGACCTTGCGGGCTGACTTTGCTACCGAGTCCACGCCGGACTGACGCTCCAGCGCGGCCTTCACGAGGCCGGCAAACAGCGGGTGCGGGCGCGTCGGGCGGGAGCTGAGCTCGGGGTGGGCCTGCGTTGCCACGTAGTACGGGTGTACGTCACGCGGCAGTTCCACGAACTCAACCAGCTTGCCATCGGGGGACGTACCGGAGAACACGAGTCCCTCGGAGGCGATCTGCTCGCGGTACTTGTTGTTGACCTCGTAGCGGTGCCGGTGACGCTCGCTGACGGTTGTTGCGCCATAGGTCTCTGCAACCACGGAGCCTTCATCCAACTTGGCTTCGTAAAGGCCCAGGCGCATCGTGCCGCCAAGGTCGCCCTTGCCGTCCACGATGTCGAGCTGTTCTTCCATCGTGGCGATGACCGGGTACTTGGAGTCGGGTTCGAACTCGCTGGAGGACGCCCCCTCGAGGCCGACCACGTTGCGGGCGTACTCAATGACCATGCACTGGAGACCGAGGCACAGGCCCAGCACCGGAAGCTTTGTCTCGCGGGCGAACTTGAGCGCACCAAGCTTGCCCTCGAGGCCACGGATACCGAAGCCGCCGGGAACGCAAATGGCGTCGACGCCGGCCAAGGACTTGGTGGCGCCCTCGAGGGTTTCACACTCGTCGGACGGGACCCAGCGGATCTTGACCTTGGTTTCGTTTGCAAAACCGCCGGCACGCAAGGCCTCGGTCACGGACAAGTATGCGTCCGGGAGGTCGATGTACTTGCCCACGAGGGCAACTTCCACGTGGTGCTTGGGGTTGTGGACAGCTTCGAGGAGCTTGTCCCAGCTGGTCCAGTCGACGTCCTTGAACGGGAGATCCAGGGCTCGGACAACGTAGGAGTCAAGGCCCTGGGTGTGCAGCGTCTTGGGGATGTCGTAGATGCTCGGCGCATCGGCGGCGTTGATCACGGCGTCGATATCGACGTCGCACATGCGGCCAATCTTTTCGCGCATGGCGTCAGGCACTTCGCGGTCCGAACGGATCACGATCGCTTCCGGCTGGATGCCGAGGGAACGCAGCGCGGCAACAGAGTGCTGTGTTGGTTTGGTCTTCAGTTCCTGCGAGGGTCCGATGTACGGCACCAAGGAGACATGCAGGAAGAAGACGTTGTTGCGGCCGATGTCCTGGCGGACCTGGCGCGCGGACTCGAGGAAAGGCTGCGACTCGATGTCGCCCACGGTGCCGCCGATTTCGGTGATGATGACGTCCGGAGCGTTTTTGCCCTCAGCGGGGAGGCGCATGCGGCGCTTGATCTCGTCCGTGATGTGCGGAATGACCTGGACGGTGTCGCCGAGGTACTCACCACGCCGTTCCTTGGCGATGACAGTCGAGTAGATCTGGCCGGTTGTGACGTTGGCCGAGCCCTCGAGGTTCTCATCGAGGAAGCGCTCGTAGTGTCCGATGTCGAGGTCGGTTTCGGCGCCGTCGTCAGTGACGAAGACTTCGCCGTGCTGGAAGGGGTTCATCGTGCCCGGATCCACGTTGAGATAGGGATCGAGTTTCTGCATAGTTACAGACAAACCGCGTGCCCGCAGCAGGTGGCCGAGGCTCGAAGCCGTCAGTCCCTTACCGAGCGAGGACGCCACACCGCCAGTGACAAAGATGTGTTTGGTCGTCTTGGACGAGCCCGGGAACCGGGAATTTACACGGGAATTTGATCGCTGCACCACGGAATTCGAGCCTATCATCAATTGCGCCTCCAAAGGATCCGCTTTGCCGTTTTCCCAAATGCTCAATAGTCCCCTGCCGTGGGGCAAGGATCAAGAGTAAAGTCCACCCGGACCGGTAAAAACAGGCCGGGCGGCTGGGAATCCGCCGCCCGGCACCGGGACCGCCGAAGCGGTCTCCCAGCCCGACGAAGGCGCGCATGTGACCGATGTCCCAGGCTGCGGCCGGGCTTCTATGCCTGCTGGGGCAGCAGTTTGGCGTCGTCCAGCAACTCCTGGGCATGCGCGCGCGCAGACTCCGAGTCTTCCTGCCCCGCGAGCATCCTGGCAAGCTCCTTCACGCGTTCTTCGTCATCGAGGAGCTGGACATCGCTGGACGTGAAGCCAGAAGCGGTCTTTCCGTCGCTTCCCCGGACTGAGGTCTTGGTGACCCGAATGTGCTGGTCGGCGAAGGCGGCCACCTGCGGCAAGTGGGTTACCACCAGCACCTGGACGTGGCGGGCCAGCATGGCAAGCCGGCGTCCGATCTCGACGGCGGCACGCCCGCCCACTCCGGCATCCACTTCGTCAAAGACGAAGGTCGGCACCGGATCCACGGCTGCGAGGACCACTTCGATGGCGAGCATGACGCGGGACAACTCACCACCGGACGCGCCCTTGCCGAGGGGGCGTGCCGGGGCACCTGAGTGCGGTTGCAGGAGGAAGGAGATGTCGTCGATGCCGTGCGGCCCCAGCTGTCCTTGGCTGTCCACCTCGATCACCAGGGTTGCATCGGCCATCGCAAGGGCAGTGAGTTCCGCACTCACGCGCGCGGAGAGCTCCTTGGCTGCCTTCGAGCGCGACTTCGAGATGCGCGTGGCCTGCTTTCGCAGCGTCGACTCCGCAGCAACCACCTCGGCGTCAAGCGCTTCGATCCGGCTCGAGTCATCCTGCAGTTCATCCAGGCGGGTCCTCGAAGCTGCCGCCCATTCCAGGACCTCGTCGATGCTCGGAGCGTACTTGCGGATAAGTTTGGCCAGCGCTGCGCGCCGCTCCTCGATCTCCGAAAGCCGTTCGGGTCCCTCGGAGTCCAGGGACGCTTGGTAGCTGGACAGCTCCCCCGCGATGTCGTTGACGAGGAAGCCGATCTCGGCGAGCCTTGCGGCGGCTCCCGCCAACGATTCGTCATGCTCGGAAACCTGGTCGAGCGCACGTTTGGCAGAGTCAATCAGAGTCGTGGCATCGGCCGTTTCGCCGAATTCCTCCGAGATCAGTGCTTCATGCGCTGCCGCGGCGGCGATGCGGAGCTCTTCCACGTTCGCCAACTTCACGGCCTCGGCCTTGAGGGACTCGTCCTCACCCGGCTGGGGATCGACGTCGTCGATTTCGTTGAGCGCGACCGCGAGCGATTCCGCCTCGCGCAGCCTTTCGCGGGCCTCGCCGCGGAGTGTGTCGAGCTCTGCCTGGCTGGATTTCCAATGGCCGTAAAGCTCCTGGTATTCGGTGAGCATCGCCGCGAGCTCGGCCCCGGCGAAGCGGTCCAATGCGTGCCGCTGCGCCACGGCACCCTTGAGCCGGATCTGGTCCGACTGGCCATGCACCACCACGAGGCTCTCGCCAAGTTCCGCCAACACGCCGACGGGCGCCGACCGGCCGCCCACGAACGCACGGCTGCGGCCGTCAGCACCCACGGTGCGGGCCAGCAGGAGCTGGGTGCCGCCGTCGTACTCTTCCGCGTCGCCGCCGGCCTCCACGGCCCGTCCCACGGCGGCGTGCGCCGGATCGAGCAAGAGCGTGGCCTCCGCAGAGGCCGACTTGGCACCGGAGCGTACCGCACCGGCGTCGGACCTGGCCCCCAGAAGGAGCCCGACGGCGGTGACCACCATGGTCTTGCCGGCGCCCGTTTCACCCGTGACCACACTCAGGCCGGGCCCCAACGGCAAGGTGGCGTCGGTGATGACGCCGAGATCACGGATCCGGAGTTCCTCGATCATGGTTTACATCTCCTTTGTGGGGTCGGCCGCTCTGCCTGTCCGCACGTCCTGGGGCGTCGGCAAAGGGCTGGGCTTGAAGGTCCTGATCACGGGGGTAGGACCGGTGTGGATGTCAGCCGAACGGGGTGCCGGACCCCGCCAGCCGTGGATGGGCAGCTCAAACTTCCGCACGAGCCGGGCGGAGAACGGGGTCTGGTGGGTGCGGGCAAGCCGCACAGGCCGGGTGGACCGGGTTACTTCGATCCGGGCGCCTGGCGGCAGGTCCACGGAACGGCGGCCGTCGCACCAAAGCACGCCTTGGGCGTCGGTCCGGGTAAGGATCTCCACGGCCAGCTTGGACCGCGGCGAAACTACAAGGGGCTTGGCGAAGAGGGCATGGGCGCTGATGGGGACGATCACGAGGGCCTCCACCTCCGGCCACACCACAGGCCCGCCGGATGAAAAGGCGTAGGCCGTGGAGCCCGTAGGGGTAGCAAGCACCACTCCATCGCAGCCGAAGGACGTCAGCGGACGTTCATCCACTTCGGTCACCACTTCGATCATGCGTTCCCGGTCCGCCTTTTCGATGGCGGCTTCGTTGAGGGCCCAGGTATGCCAGATCTTCTGGCCCCGGACCCACACCTGGACATCGATGGTCATGCGCTCTTCCACCGTGTATTCGCGGCTGGCAATCCATTCGACGGTCTGGGCAAGATCGGCACGCTCGCTCTCGGCGAGGAAGCCGACATGCCCGAGGTTGACGCCCAACAGGGGAACATCGACGTTGCGGACCAGCTCGGCCGCGCGCAGGATGGTGCCGTCGCCCCCGAGAACCATGACGAGTTCGACATCTTCCAACCGGACGTCCTCGTGGAGTATCTCGATCGGCTTGTCCACCACGCCATAGAACCGTTCGATGTCGTCCAGTTCAGACTTCTGCATCACGGGTATCAAGCCGGAGTAGTGGAGCTGCCCGCAGGCATCCCAAGCCGCGCGAAGGGAGTCCTCGCGCCCGGTGTGGGCAAGGACCAAAACGCGCCTGCTCATGGTGTTCTGCTTTCTAGTGGGTGGTCCAGATTCGTTCCATCAGTGCAGCAACTTCGTCGTCCCGCTCTTCGATCTTAGGCAAGTCCGCCTGCATCCTGCGTTTTATCCACAGGAAGTACTCCACATTTCCGTCCTGGCCGGGCAAGGGACTCGATGCCAGGCCGCAGAGTTCAAGCCCTGCGTCCACGGCCGCCCTGGCGACTTGGGCCACGGCGCGCCGCCGTTCATGATCGGAGGTGACCACGCCGGTGCGGCTCAACCGTTCCTTGCCAACCTCGAATTGCGGCTTCACCATGAGCACCAGGTCTCCCCCGGGTTCGGTGCATGCAGCAAGCGGATGCAGAACCAGGGTGAGGGAAATGAAGGACAGATCCGCCACAGTGAGCGCGGCCGGCCCGCCGATCTGCCCGGGCGTCATGTAACGGACGTTGAGGCCCTCATGGACTGCGACGCGGGGATCGTTCCGCAGGGACGGCACCAACTGGTCATGCCCGACGTCGACCGCCACCACATGCGCGGCACCTTGCCGGAGCAGCACGTCAGTAAAGCCACCGGTGGAGGCTCCGGCGTCGAGGCACCGCTTTCCTTCCACAATGACGGCAGGGAAGGCCGCCAGCGCCCCGGCCAGTTTGTGTCCGGCACGGCTGACGTAAACGTCCTCGGCGTGGGCTTGAACATCGATTTCCGTCTCTTCGGAGACCTGTTGCGCTGCCTTGGCGAGAACGCTGCCTCCGGAACTGACCTTTCCGTCCGCAATGAGTTTCGCGGCATGGGTCCGCGATCTCGCCAATCCACGACTGACGAGTTCCTGGTCGAGTCTGGCCATGCTCAGCGCTCGTCGGCGTCGAGGGCCGCCAGCAGGGAGTCGTGGATCTCGGCGTAGATACCGATGTGCTCGGCCACGGGCACAGCGGAAATGCCCGCCAGCTGCTCCACGGCAGAGTCCACGGCGGCGTCACCTGTGGGGGCCGCGTCGTCCGGCCATGGGGCGTCGTGCGGTTCGACGCTTTGCGGCTCGGGGCTTTGCGGCTCGGGGCTTTGCGGACCGCCGGCGCCCTCCGGGTGATCGTTCAACTCGCTCATTGGACCAGTCTAGTTTTCCAGCCATTCGAGCCGCGGCGATGTAGCCTCTGCCGCGTCGGGATTGGCGGCCCACCAGGCTGCGCACGCAGCACGCCAGGCGTCCAGGTCCTTCTCGGAACCGGAGACGGTGATCAGGCCGTCCTGGACTTCGGCGGTTGCCTTTCCGCAGCGGAACGTGCTGTCCTCCTCGACGATCTCTGGGTAGGGCTCGTACAGTTCCGTCAGGTCAGCCAGCAAGTAGCCGGGGCGTTCCGAGCTGCGTGCAGCAAGGATGGATTCGGGCGTGTCGACGCCGGTGAGGACCGCTGCCGTCGCGAAGCCCGCACGGTTGCCACCAAGGATGTCGGTGTCCAGTCTGTCTCCGACGACGATCGGGCGCTCCGACTTCAGCCTCCGTGCCGCCGAGTGGAAGAGCGGGGCCTCCGGCTTGCCGGCGACCCGCGGCTGTTTGCCCGTGGCGGACGCGACAGCGGCCACGAGGGTGCCGTTTCCGGGAGCGATCCCGCGGGCCTGGGGAATGGACATGTCCGTATTGGTAGCCACCCAGAGGGCGCCTGCGGCAACAACGTAGGACGCCTCGGCCAGGTCCTTCCACGCGATGTCCGGGTTGAAGCCCTGGACCACAGCCACAGGGTTGTCTTTGGCGCTGTGGACAGGTGTGAGGCCCACGAGTTCGATTTCGTGGGCCAGGGCCGGGCTGCCGGTGATCATTACCCGGGAACCCGGAGCCAGGAGTCCAGCCAAAAGGTCGCCTGCGGCCTGCGAAGAACTGACCACCTGGTTGTCCTCAGCAGGCGCGCCCAGTTCACGAAGATGCGCGGCAACCTGCGCCGGGGTACGCGAGGCGTTGTTGGTGACATAGCCCAGACGCACCCCGACCGACTCGAGCCGCTGCAGGGACTCCACAGCGCCGGGAATCGCGTGCGGACCTGCGTAGACAACTCCGTCCAGGTCGGACAGAACGGCGTCAAAACGCGATACCAGCGAGGCCTCAGTCATTCTTGGTCTCTTCGCCGTCGGAAGCCTCTTCTCCGTCTTCCTCGTTGTCCTCGTCTTCCTCTACGGAATCGCGGTCCGACTCGGCGTCGTCGGACTCGAAGTAGTCAGACTCGACGTCGTCGAGTTCTACGTCGTTCTGTTCCGTGTCGTCCTGTTCGGTGGTTTCGGAGGAGATGGCCGTCTCCGGGATCGCGGGCGCGGCCTCGGACGTGCTCTCTTCGGATCGCCCGGTGTTCTCTTCGATGCTCCGGAAACGGGGCTTGCGAACCTCGTTCTCGTCGTCCTCGCCGAGGTCGATGATGTCCGGATCCTCGAAGTCTCCAACGCCGAGGGCATTTTCGGCGACAACTGCCTGGCGCTGCCACTTGCCGGCTTCTTCCGTGCGACCCACTGCAGTCAGGGCGTCGGCGTAGGCACGGAACAGACGCGGGCTGTAGGAGAAGGCGCGGTTGATGTCGAGCTGGATGATCTCCAACTCAGCGACGGCGGCATCCAGCTGGCCAAGATCGCTCCGGGCGCCGGAAGCCACAATGGCTAGCTCAACCTTGCCGGGAGCGTCGAGATCCTGGGCCTCGGGTGAACGGACGACGTCCAGCGCACGGTCCGGGCGCCCCAGACCGCGTTCGCAGTCGGCCATAAGGGGCAAATGGACGTTGGAGCCACTGATCCGGCGGTAGGTGCGGAATTCGCGAAGTGCCTCCCCGTAGTGGCCGGCAGCGTAGGCAGTCAGGCCCACAGCCTCGCGGACAGCCGCCAACCTGCCACCACGGCGGCTTGCGGCGAGGGCATGCTGGAAGGACAGCTCAGGGTCGATATCGATGAGGCGGCCCGCCATCACCAGGTGCTTGGCAACCCAATCGGCATTCGTGCCTTCAAGGGTCTTGATCTGGTGCTTGGTGACCCGGTCGAGCTCCTGGCCTGTAACGTCGTCGTCGATCTCCGGGGAACGCTCGCGGTCCGGGCGGTTGGCGCTGCGCAGATCCGCCGCGTTGGGAACCCGGGCGGGACGCTCTTCCCAGGATCCGCCGCCGAAGCTGCGTCCCTCGGTACGTGGGCCATCGAACTTGCGGGGACCGCGCTCGGGGCGGTCGCCGAAGCTACGGCGTTCTCCGTCGCCTTCGCGGCGCGGACGGTCACCGAACGGCTTCCGATCACGGTCGCCGTCGCGGCTCGGACGATCACCAAACGGCTTCCGATCACGGTCACCGAAACTCGGGCGCGCATCCCCATCACGACGAGGACGATCACCAAACGGTTTGCGATCGCGGTCACCAAACGGCTTCCGGTCACGGTCACCGAAACTCGGACGCGCATCACCTTCGCGGCGCGGACGGTCACCGAACGGTTTGCGATCGCGGTCACCAAACGGCTTACGATCACGCTCACCGAAACTCGGGCGCGCATCCCCATCACGACGAGAACGGTCACCAAAGGGTTTACGGTCACGGTCACCAAACGGCTTACGATCACGGTCACCCTCACGACTCGGACGATCGCCAAACGGCTTCCGATCCCGGTCGCCGAAACTCGGACGCGCATCCCCATCACGACGAGGACGGTCACCAAAGGGCTTCCTGTCACGATCACCGAACGGCTTCCGATCCCGATCCCCCTCACGGCTCGGACGGTCACCGAACGGCTTCCGATCCCGGTCACCAATACTCGGACGCGCATCCCCATCACGACGAGGACGATCACCAAACGGCTTACGGTCGCCGTCGCGGCTCGGACGGTCACCAAACGGCTTACGATCCCGGTCACCGCCAGGAGCGCCGTCACGGTTTTCCCTGGAACGGAATCCTCGCGGGTCGCCCCCGGAATTGTTGTTGGCGCGGAACGGGCCGCGATCGCCCCGGCCACCGCCGAAGTTGCCGCGGTTGCCGCCGTTGTGCTCAGCCATGATGGATTCCTCCTGTTGTGAGCTGACCACTGGCGCATGCGCAGCCGCTCTTATCCGTATTTTGTTCTCACGCCGCCGGGATCCGGCTCGTATCTCTTATGTAATTCTAGGTGAACAGGCATCTGCGAACGCATTCGTAGGCCGCCTATTCAGCTTCCCGTGGGAATCATCACAACCCCAAGCATGACTGAGCCGCTAGGGCTGGCTTACAGATCCGAGTCCGGGATCGGAATCCTCAAACAACGCCCGCTCACATATACCGGGTTCCGGCCGGACGCCCGCTCACATATACCGGGTTCCGGCCGGACGCCCGCTCACGTATGGCGGGTCCCGGCGGGACGCCCGCTCACTTATGGCGGCGGGCGTCGGTCGTGGAACCTGGATAGGTGAGCCGGGGTTTGGGATTTCCCTGCCATATCCGAGCCGGGGTCTGCCAAAATGGCCCTATATCTGAGCGGGGGTCCGGGGAAACCGGGCCATAGGTGAGCGGGCGTCCGGGGAAACCGGGTCATGGGTGGGCCGGGGTTGGATGCCCCGGACCGCCGCTCAGTAATAAAGGGTTTTCGTTGGTCGCGGGCTCTCGTGTGTCGTGTGTTGGGGTGTTTTAAGTGGGTCAGGCCCCGACACGGTGTGTCGGGGCCTGGCCGGTGAATGGTTGTCCGGCGGTGTCCTACTCTCCCACACCCTCCCGGGTGCAGTACCATCGGCGCTGTGGGTCTTAGCTTCCGGGTTCGGA
>NZ_JBFTPW010000029.1:0-56261 GCF_056398685.1 Arthrobacter sp. 01T428
TGGGCCAGGGTGCTGTCGCCGAGCGGTTCGGTGCCGGAGGCCAGGCCCAGGAGCGCGGAGCCGGTGCCGGTGTGCGCGGTGGTGGAGGCCACGGGTGCCCTGACGCCGCCGGTGGTCCAGGACGTGAGCCCGGATTCGAACCCGCCGTTCGCGACCCCGGGAACCGGGGCCGCCGGGGTCACCGGAGCCGACGCCGCCGACGGCGCGGACGTCCCGACGGCGTTCGTCGCCGTCACGGTAAACGTATACGCCGTGCCGTTGCTCAATCCGGTGACGGTCGCCGTCGTCGAGGGCGGACTCCCGGAGACCGTCACCGGAGCCAAAGCCGTGCCACCCGTGGAAGGCGTCACCGCATAGGAGGTGATCGGGGAGCCGCCGTTGCCCGGCGCCGTCCACGACACGGCCGCGGAGGCGTTGCCCGCCGTCGCGCTCACGCCGGTGGGAGTCCCCGGAACCGTTGGGGCCGTCGGGGTCACGGGAGCCGACGCGGCCGACGGGGGTGAGGTGCCGATGGCGTTCGTGGCGGTCACCGTGAACGTATACGGCGTGCCGTTGGTCAGCCCGGTGACGGTCGCCGTCGTCGAGGGCGGATTACCGGAAACCGTCACCGGAGCCAAAGCCGTGCCACCGGACGAAGGCGTCACAGCATACGAAGTGATGGGGGAGCCGCCGTTGGCCGGCGCCGTCCAGGACACCACCGCCGAAGCGTTACCCGCCGTCGCGCTCACGCCGCTGGGAGCAACCGGCGCGGTCGCGACAACGGGTGCATTGCCCAAGGCCTGGGCGACCGTTTGAACTGACGTGGTCCCGTTGGCTGTTCTCGCTGCGAGCCATGTGACAAAGGTCTTGAAGAGGTTCGGGTCGATGGTCAACGTGGGATCAGTTCCGACCGCGATGTGGTGGAAGGTCAGCTGGACCCAGCCTCCTCCCGGTTCCGCGTTGGTCACGAGGTCTTCGAGGTTTTGTAGCGTCCAGGTGCTGTCCACTTCATCAGGTGCCGCTGTGTTGTATGGATTGGCCGGGGGGATGGTTTCCGCGAAGGGGCAGCCGGAGCAACTCGCGGGCGAACGGATGTCACCCAAATTGCGGGCACTGGCAAAACCGCAATTCTTCACGATTTGCTCGACGGACGAGTTTTCAGCGGCGAAAGGATAGGCGAAATCGGTGGCGTTGAACCCCCAGCTGGCAAGCGTGGTCCGGCCGCCGCACACCTCGTTGGTGGCGGCCGACGTGGACAAGGTGGTGAGGTCCGGGTGGGTGATGGTGTGGCCGCCGATCTCGTTCCCGTCCGCGGCGATGCTGTTCAGATTGGCACGGGTGAGCCATGACGGATTATCGATCCAGCTGGTCGTAATGAAGAAGGTGCCGTGCAATCCGAGCGACTTCAGCAACTGTTCGGCCGGGAGCTGATCGGCATTGCCGTCGTCGAACGTCAGGCTGATGATTGTTTTCGGAAGTGCCGCACGTGCGGGAGGCGCCAAGTAGACAGCGGAGTAGCCAAGCAAGAACAGCACGGACACGGCCGTGGCCCAGCGGAACCACGTGGGCCGCCGGAACAGTATGGTCAGGAGCCGCATCGGCTTCCCCTTTTTCTGAACAGACCGGGTCAGAATCCCCAGGTCCGGAGCCTAGTGGCTATGCACGGCACGGGTTAAGAGTGGGTGGTACCCGTTTTGGACCCGGTCTTCCGCCCTACCACTCAGGCTCCGATGCGCGTACCCGGCCCCGAGGCCGTCGACTCAAGCGAAACGAGGCCGTCGACTCAAGCGAAAGGGGCGTACCTGCCGTCAGAAACGAGCTCGATTGTCCCGTCGTGCACGCTCACCAGCGGCCCGTGACCCGGCAGGATGGTCTCAGCCCCCAGCTGCCTGAGATGCTCAACGCTGGCCAAGGTCTCCGACGGGTGGTGGTGGAAGACGGCGGGCAACAGCTGCGGTCCGCGGACCGGACTGACAGCGTGGCCCGTGACGAGAGCATCCCCGGTGACCACGGCTTTAGCTGAAGGGACGAAGAAGGACACATGGCCGCTGGTGTGCCCGCCCGTGGCAATGATCCGGGGAGATCCCGGGAGCGCGTCCAGGATGTCCTGGGTCATCGCAGCGACGCCCGGGACCGCGACGTCGGACAAGCCCCCGGAGCGGATGGCGTGGACCGCCCACGCGCCGACCCTGGGGCGGAGGATCCGCAAACCAAGGTCCTTCACGGTGACTTGTTCAAGGACCTCCCGGCGGATGTTTGGCAACTCCGCGTTGGACGCAAATACCGGAATGCCCATTGCGGATATTCTCGCGGCATTGCCGATGTGATCAGAGTGACCATGCGTCAGGAGAACTCCGGCAGCATTTTCAATACCCAGTCCAAGGAAATTCACGCTCGATTGGAGCAATGGCCAGTTCCCGGGATAGCCCGTGTCGATGAGGGTGAATTCGTTGCCCCGTTTGAGGATGGTCCAGTTGACGGCAGGTCCCTCGATGAAGAAGACGTCCTCGGCAACTTCCGTCACGTTGTCCTCGGCTGACCAGTTCTTAGGCATGCTTCCTTCTGTTTGTAGGTGTCGCGGGGGCTCCACATGCGTGCTCGGATGCGCCTCAGGTACGCCGGACCATCTTATCCTCGGTGAGGGCCCCGGCCCTGCCGTCTTGGTGATACCCGGGAGGGGTATTCAGGCCCCCTTCCCGAGGTGCCCGGGGCTCGATTTCACTTGGGGCAAAACCTTTGCTAAAGTCATAACCGCTTCATTCCTCCGTAGCTCAATTGGCAGAGCATTCGACTGTTAATCGAAGGGTTACTGGTTCAAGTCCAGTCGGAGGAGCGCAAAGGCCCCGCACCGGTTTAGATCGGTGCGGGGCCTGCTTTTTGCCTCGGTTTGTCTGATGTGCGTAATTATTCGAATGTGCAGAATCTCATTGCCGCGTCGTCACACGAAGTCCATTTCCACTTGCAGGAATCTCGCTGCCTCGGCCACGGCGGACTGGAAGGCGTCATCTTCGGTTGGCGGCGTCCTCGGCTCCCGTGGATGCCATTCGTGGGCGGCGGAGTGGACGCGCGTGAATCCGCCTCCAGGTGGTGCGTAGAAGATTCCGAAGCGTTGGACGGGCCATTCCGGGGAGGTCTCCGGTGCCACGAGCAGGGCCGCGCCATTTGTCGGATTGAACCATTGCGCAATCGGCCTGCGGCGGTCCTCCGTGAAGAGTCCAGCCGCATAAAGGGCCGCGGATTGCGGGCTTGTCACGGTGCATAGACGATCCCACCACAGCGGCAGGATGCCATCATCCTTGCGCTGCCATGGGGCTGGAGTAGGCTGGAGTTCCTGCCAACGGGGCACATCTCAACTTTATCTCCGGGCCATGACCGGGAACAGGCCTCGAAGCAACGGAAGGCCTCCTTAGTCCCGTTTCCATGGCCCCGGATTGATCCGGTAGAGGATTGCGGAACCGACGACGGCGCCCAGCAGGGCTCCGAACACAGGATTTCCGGCCCCGCGGCCCAGCAGGAAGCCGACGACGGCGCCAAGCACCGCTCCGAGGAAAAGGCCCCTGCCGTTGCGGTGCGGTTTGCGCGTCATGCCTTGAGCCTACTTCCGCATCGGGACGTCCGCGCTTCTCGAATCAGTTGACTGGCGCGTCAGTGGATGGACCCATCAGTGGATGGAGGGGACGGACCGGGGCCGCACGACGAGCCACAGGGCCGCGACGGCGCCGGCGAGGCACACGGCCTGGACAGCCCCCATGGGAACCGCGGAGCGGACGCCCAGCCAGCCAACCACCGGCGGGATGATGCCAGCCATCAGGAAGTTCGAGGCACCCAGCAGGGAAGCCGCGGTTCCTGCCTGTGCGCCATGGTTGGCCAAGGCAATCACCTGGACGCAGGGGAACATGAAGCCGGTGGCAAGGATGTAGAACCACAACGGGACCATGACGCCCCAGAGGCCGAAGCCGAGCAGATCGAACACCACAATCAATACCGCCATCAGCAGCATCCAGACCGTGGCAAACGCCATGATCCATTGCGGCGCTACCCGTTTGATGACCCTGGAGCTGATTTGAACGCCGGCGACGATGCCCAGGGAGTTGACGCCGAACAGCAGGCCGTATTCCTGCGGGGAAAAGTTGTAGACCTGTTGGAACAGGAACGTGGACGCGGAAAGGTAAGCAAACAGTCCGCCGAAGTTGAACCCGCCCACGAGCAGCATCCCGACGAAAATCCGGTCGGCGAACACAGCCTTGTAGCGTTGGCCCGCCGTCGACGTCGTCTGCCGGCGGAGTTCGGCAGGATACGTTTCCCGGATGAGGAACACAGCGGCAATGATCACCAGGATTCCGTAACTGGCCAGGAAGTAGAAGATCCCGGGCCATGGCATCACCAAGAGCAGCTGTGAACCGATGATCGGAGCCAGAATGGGCGCCAGGCCGTTCACCAGCGACATGCGGGAGAACATCCGCACCATCGCGTAGCCCGCGAAGAGGTCCCGGACCATGGCCATGGCAACCACGCCGCCACCGGCTGCACCGACGCCCATCAGGACGCGGAACAGCGCAAGCGTGCTGATGTCAGTGGACAGTGCAGCACCGAGGGAAGAACCGATGTGCAAGGCCGTTGCCAGGATCAACGGCATGCGGCGCCCGAACTTGTCGCTGAAGGGCCCCACCACCAATTGGCCAATCGCGAAGCCCACCGTTGTGCCCGTCAGCGTGAGTTGGATCGCAGCGGCTGACACGTCGAAATGATGCTCCAGCGCGGGAAACGCGGGCAGATAGAGATCCACCGTAAATGGACCCAAGGCGGTCAATGCGCCAAGCAGCAGGATATAGAGGAGTTTTTCGCGTCGACTGAGGGAATCGCCCGGTACAGGGGGAGTGTTCACGGTTATCAATCCTATGTGCGAAAGATCATATTTATCAGCGATGGCAGGGGCGCGCCGCTGGGCCGTCCCGGAAGTTGAGGCTGAAGCTGAATGGTAGTTTTGTGGACAGGTGCGCGTGGGCGGTTGTATTCGTCTCCGTGCCGGAGCCGGGTAGGAGCAAGATGGAAGCAGTGAGGCGGAACCTATGAGTGGACGTCACAGCGGCCGGGTTGGCCAACGCCCGGGCATTTCGGCGTTGCCGAACACCCTGAAACTTGCAGCCCGGCTCGCGCCGCGGCAGCTCAACGACGAAATCAGCCTCGCCAAGCTTGAACTCAAAGGCAAAGGCAAGCAGCTGGGCATTGCCGGCGCTTTTGTTGGCGTTGCACTGATCTTTCTTTCTTTGCTTGTCATCGCCCTCGTCGTGGCGGCCATCTTGGGCTTGGCCACGGTCATGCCCCCGTGGCTGGCCGCGCTCGTGGTTGCGGCGGCGTTCCTTGTGATCATTCTTATCGGGGCGCTCATTGCCTTCCGCGCGTTCAAGGGGGCCATGCCGCTTGTGCCTGAGAAAACCATCCGCGGCATCAAGCACGATCTCGGCATAGTCAAGGAAGGTACGGCCTTCGACGCGAGCGTCCTCGACCCCTCGTCGGAAGCCTACAAGGCAGCGGAGGCAGCGAAAGCAGCCGCAGCCGAGAAAGCCAAGGCAGAAAAGGCCGCCAAGGCAGAAGCACACAAGGCCGAGCAACCCCCCGCCCCGAGCGAAGCTGAGCTGCTCCGCCGTCTGGAGCAGCGCCGCGAACACCTCGCCGACGTTCGCGATCAGCTCGGCGTCGAGCTCGACGTCAAGACCCAGGGGAAGGTCCTCCGTGACGTCGCCGGGCAAAAGCTCGACGACGGACGCCGGTTCGCGGCCGACAGAATCGCGGATTTCAGTGAGAAGGTTCCTGCCGGGCTGCCGGAGCGGCTCGCCGCGCGCTGGAAAGAGCTACTTCTCTTTGCCGCTTCGGCCACGGTGGCCGCAGTGGGACTGCGGAAGCTGTTCAAGAAGTAATCGGGACGGGAAGCAGCAGCGTCAGCTGCGGACTACGGAAAGGGGGACAGGTGAAATTCATCGGTGCAGGCGCACGCCCGGGCCAGCCACAGATCGACCACGATCTCATCTTCACCGTCCCCAATTTCCTGACCGTGCTCCGCTTCATGGGCGTCCCGTTGTTCGTGTGGCTGGTGCTGTGGCAAAGGGAATACGGTTTCGCCGTGCTGGTCCTCGCCATCATGGGAGGTACTGACTGGGTGGATGGCTACGTCGCGCGGCGTTTCAACCAGACCTCCAAGCTGGGCCGCATCCTCGATCCCGTCGCGGACCGCCTGGCACTCATCACCGTCGCCGTCACGCTCGCCATCGCCGGGGTAGTGGACTGGTGGTACCTGGCCGCCCTGGTGGTGCCCGACGTCGTCCTCGCCACGGCCTCATTGTTCTACTTCCATAGCCACCCCGACCTCCCGGTAAGCCGGATCGGCAAGATCCGGACGGCCTTCCTGCTCCTGGGCACCCCTCTCCTGGTCCTCTCCAAGCTCGCGATTCCCTACACCGGTGTCTATTTCGTGATCGCCTGGATCTGCCTGGGATTGGGCCTGCTAGGGCACTGGGTAGCGGCCTACAACTATTTCTGGGCAATCCTCCGCAAGGGCAAAGAGCTTAAAGCCCACGACGGCGGTCGCAGCTGATGGTCTGGTTCGCAGTCCTTCTTGCGGTGCTTGGCGCCTTCTGCCTCGCCATTGGTGCCCAGCGCCAGGGCAGCGCGGTCAAGGCGGATACCGGTGGCCTCGCCCTGAGTTCCCACGGTTTCCTGCGGCTTCTCCGAAATCCGCGATGGATGTTCGGGCTGCTTTTGCTTGCCCTGGGCATGGGCATGAACGCTATTGCCTTGGTATCGGCACCGTTGACTGTGGTGCAGCCCATCGGTGCCATCGCCTTGGTCATCACCACGGTGGTCAACGCCAAGGACCAGGGGCTCAGTATCAACCGCGGCACCGTGGTGGCGATCTCTGCCTGCGTGACGGGCTCTGCGATGTTCGTTCTCCTGGCTGTCAACGCCACCCAGGAGAACCACCATGTCAGCGGAGAGGACGAAATAACCATCGTCCTCCTGCTGGCACTCGCCGTCGGACTTTTTGGAACGTTGGCGGTCATGTTCCGGCACCGCATGAGCGCCTTCGTCTACATCCTGGGTGCCGGAGTGTTGTTTGGCTTCGTCGCGGTCCTCACACGCATCATCGGCCGGCACTTGCTCGACCCCAACGGGCACTTTCTGCTCAATGTGCAGTGGTACACCGTCGTCGCCATTGCGGCTGCCGGCGGCCTCGGCTCGTGGTTCGTGCAGAGTGCCTATTCGGGCGGGCCGCCGGATCTGGTCATCGCAGGGTTGACCGTGATCGACCCCATTGTGGGAATTGCCATCGGCATCGCGATTTTGGGTGAGCTTCGTCCCGATGTCCACGCCGTGCTGGCAATCGCCATGGCTGTGGCCGCTTCCCTTGCTATCGTTGGGGTTATTGCCCTGAGCCGGCACCATCCCGAGGTCACCAAGAGAAAGCGTGACGCGAAGGCGGCTGCAAGCCGGAAGGCCTAGGGCAGAGTTCGACAACCGTGCCCCGCACATCCGCGGCAGGCAACCGGCGAAGACACCGCAGGGCCAAACGTTTTGCTGTGTTCGCACCGTGACCATCAGGAGTTCTCCACGTGACTGTTCCCGAAACCAACAAACCCCTCACCATCCTGATCGCGGCGGAGACGTACCGCCCGCAGGTCAATGGTGCTGCTCAGTTCGGGTACCGGCTTGCCAAAGGCATGAAGGCGCGGGGACACGATGTCCACGTCCTGGCCTGCCGGGCGGACAACGGCAAGAGCTTCACCGAGTTCGGGGACGAAGGCACCGTCCACCGCTTGAAGTCCCACGGAGTCTTTACCCACGAGTACTTCCGCATCTGCTATCCCTGGGAAATCAAGAACGACATTCGACTGCTCTTCGACAGGGTGCAGCCCGACGTCGTTCACATCCAAAGCCACTACATGATCGGTGAACACGTCCTCTACGAGGCCAAGAAGCGCGGTATCCGGATCATCGCCACCAACCACTTCATGCCCGAAAACCTCAACCCGTTCCTGCCGTTCCCGCAGTGGTTCAAGGACATCATCGGGCGGGTCTCGTGGAAGGACATGGGTAAGGTCATGGGCCAGGCCGATGTTGTCACCACTCCCACGCCGCTTGCCGCGAAGGCCATGCACCAGCACGCTTTCCTTCGCAAGGTCCTGCCTTTGTCCAACGGTATCGACGCGGCGGCTTATGAACTGGCGCCGGGTGAAGAGATCGAGCCGCATGCCTACCCCACCGTTCTTTTTGTGGGCCGCCTTGCTGAAGAGAAGCATGTGGACGTCCTGATCGACGCCGTCGCCAAGACACCCGCCGACCTCAACGTGCATCTTGAAATCGTCGGCGGCGGCGAGGTCCGTGCCGCATTGGAGGCCCAGGCCAAGCGCCTGGGGCTGGGCGGGCGGGTCAAGTTCCTTGGACTCGCGAGCGATGAAGACCTGAGGAAGGCCTACATTCGCGCTGACCTGTTCTGCATGCCCGGGACCGCCGAACTGCAGTCCCTCGTAACGCTTGAGGCGATGTCGGCGTCGACGCCGGTTCTCCTCGCCAATGCCATGGCCCTGCCGCACCTGGTGCGCGAAGGCGAGAACGGGCATCTGTTCACGCCAGGCGACAGCAACGAGTTGGCAGCCCGGATCACCGAGCTTTTCCGTCTGCCGGCCGGCGAACTCGAAGCCATGGGCAAGGCGAGCCGCGCCATGGTGGAGCCGCACAGCATCGAAGGCACCCTGCAGACGTTCGAGGACCTCTACCGCGGGGCGGGCTACGAAGACAAGGTGATCTAGTCACGTGGAGCCGGCTAGTGTGCCGCTTGGCGTCGGGAGCCGGATTGTTTTGCTAGAGTGTTTTGGCCGGGGACGCTGATAAGGCGCTCCCGCCGACTCGGGGCTATAGCTCAGCTGGTTAGAGCGCGGGACTCATAATCCTAAGGTCCTCGGTTCAAGTCCGAGTAGCCCTACCGATAATGTGCCTCTGAGCTGCGGAAACGCAGGGAAGGGGCACTCTCGTTTTGAGGTTCTAAGGTCATCATCCACCGGAAACCCACCGGAAACGTTTTAGGACTCACCTTGAATGACTGCTCGGATAGTCCCTCAGGTTGTACTCTCCCGCGAAGACCACGATTTTCTCCGGGAGAAAGCCGCGGCCGCCGGAACAATCCGCGTTCCCGCGGGTGAATACCGATTCTTCGACACGGCAACTTTGCCAGTTGTCGGGAAAGCGCCGCCTGAAGCGCGCCACAACGCTACTGGTTGAGGGTCGCTAGCGCCAGCGCGTACGCATAACCACGTATGGAAGCGAACGGACCGCGAGGGTCACAGTCCCGGTTCGGCTTCAACGGGCAGGGACCACGCTCCTATTGATCGGCCAATAACCGGCCTACTAATCTGGGGAAAGTAAGCACGCTTATCATAGTGGTTCAGTGAAGAGCGGGAGGAACGATGGAATCCATCCATGCTTCTCAGCCAAAGCGGCGGCTACCCGTTTCCAGAGGCCGGGGAAATCATTCCCCCAGCCAGGATCCGCCCGTTTCAAGGCCGGACCGGCCCTCGCCTCTCCGTCGCTTCCTCGGCCTGCTTGGGCCGGGCCTGGTGACCGGATCGGCCGATGATGACCCGTCAGGCATTGCGACCTACGCGCAGGCGGGCGCCACCTTTTCCAACGGCATGCTCTGGACCGCGCCGGCGACGTTGCCGATGATGATGGCAGTCCAGGAAATTTGCGACCGCACTGCCCTCGCCACCGGGGACAGTCTGGGGAGGCTTGCCCGCCGCAAATTCTCCAGAAAACCTCGCGTGGTGATCGGCATCCTGATCGTCGCCCTGCTAGCTGCAAACACCCTGAACGCTGCGGCGGACTTGATGGCAATCGGGCAAGGGATGGAATTGCTCGGGGCCGGGCCCGGCCATCTCTGGAGTGCTGTCGCCGGCGTCGGAATAGCCATTGCCTTGATGGTCGGCGGCTTCGACATCATCTCCAAAACCTTCAAGTGGCTCTGCATGGCACTGCTGGCGTACGTCGCGGTCCTGTTCGTTGCCAAGGTGGACTGGGGCGACGTCGCGAAGGGGCTATTCGGCCTGCAGTTCCGGCCAAGCCTGGACTACCTGGCACTGATTGTCGCCGTCCTGGGCACCACCATCTCCCCCTACTTGTTTTTCTGGCAAAGCGCCCACAGGATCGAGGAACTCCGCGAGGAAGACGATGGGAACGCGCAAGAAGTCAGCCTGGGGGAAAGAGCCCCCGCACCGGCTGCGCACAAGCTCCGCAACGCCCGCGCCGACGTGTTCACCGGCATGTTCTTCTCCGTCTTGGTCATGTTCGCCATCATGGCGGCCACCGCCGCGACGCTTGGCAAAAACGGGACGGACGTCAAGACTGCGGCGGACGCGGCCAAAGCACTGGAACCCATCGCGGGACCGGCCGCCAAGTTTCTCTTCGCCGTCGGGTTCATCGGCTCGGGGATACTGGCAGTCCCCGTCCTCGCCGCAGCCGGATCCGCCGGGCTGGCCGGGCTTCTCGACAAGAATTGGGGATTCGACCGCCGCCCCGGCAAGGCGCGCACGTTCTACGTACTTCTCGGCGTGGGGACCATCGGGGGCGTCATCATCAGCTTCTTCGCCACCGACCCCATCGGGTTGCTGATCCTGAGCGCGATCATCAACGGTATCGCCGCCGCCCCGTTCCTCATCGTCACCATGCTCATCGCCAGGGACCAAGAGATCATGGGCGAGTACCGCAACGGCAAACTCGCCGGCACGCTCGGTTGGGCCACCACCGCCATCATGGTTGTCGCCGGAGCCGTCGGCATCTGGACCACCGTCACCGGAAGCTCATAATGCGCACGGGCTCCGGGTCGCGCCGTTTGAATTCCATGGCGGCTGGCCAGCTTCCAATCGGTACTTCCGGGTTCTTTTCCGGAGCCCGGCCTGCCCCCGGCAGTTCACGAGCATCTGTTCTAGGCGAGGTGCCTTCCTCCGGTGACTCCGATGACTGATCCTGACATGTAACTGGCTTCCGCGGTGGCCAGTAACACGAAGCTTGACGCCAGTTCAGCTGGTTGACCGGCCCGCCCGAGAGGTGTGTCCTCGCCGAAATGCACAATTTTTTCGCTCGGCTGGGTCGGGGGCTGAAGAGGCGTCCAGATCGGTCCGGGTGCCACGGCGTTGACGCGGATTCCGCGTGGCCCCAGTGACTCCGCAAGTGAGAAAGTCATGTTGATGATGGCCGCCTTGGTGGCGGCGTAGTCGATAAGGCTCGGGCTCGGGTGGTAGCCCTGGATGGACGACACGTTGATGATCGCGGAGCCTGGCTGCAGATGGGGCAGCGCGGCCTTGGTCAGCCAGAAAAGGGCATAGACGTTGGATTTGAAGGTCCGGTCGAACTGCTCGCTCGTGAGGTCTTCGATTCCTTCGCTCGTGGTCATTTGATAGCCGGCATTGTTCACGAGAACGTTCAGCCCACCGAACTCCGCAACAGTTTGGGAGACGACATCTTGGCAGAAAGCCTCGTCGCAGAGGTCACCGGGCAACGCCAAGGCGCTCCGACCGGCATCTTCGATCAACTGGACTGTGTGCACCGCGTCTTGTTCTTCTTCAGGCAGGTACGTGAAGGCAACGTCGGCTCCTTCACGGGCGAAGGCAATCGCGGCAGCCCTTCCGATGCCGGAATCAGCGCCGGTGATCAGGGTCCTGAAACCCTCCATGCGGTGGTGGCCGATGTAAGTGCTTTCGCCGTGATCCGGGCGGGGACGCATCGCGTCGGTCCAGCCAGGGTAGTCCTGCGGCTGAGCTTCGAACGAGCCTCCCGGGTACAAGGTCCGGGGATCTCCCGCAGCCTCGGGAGTCTCCGGGCGGCCGACTATCTGGTTTTCGAGGGCCGCCGCAATGTCCTCGTCTAAATCGGTGGAGTCCAAATAATTCGGGATTGATTCGGCCTCGCCAAACAGCGAATCGTTTGCCTTCTTCGCGTCCTGAGGGAAATTGCTCTCTGTCATCACTATTCCTCCATCGTCCCTGGATGCTTCAATCGGCAGGGCGCCTGCCATGAGCGGTTCTATATTGTGGAGTGGCCCGCGACGGCGCTGCCGTCCTGGTCCGTCTCTCACGGATAACGGGAAACTCCTCGAACTTGGCGCATTGGTATTTGGGTCTTCTGGACCGGCCCGGTCGTCGAAGGTCTGGTCGTCTTAAGAACGTAAAACCGGCAGCCGGTGTGCGCAAGTTCTTCAGCATACTTATCTTCGTCACGAGCCTTATGGAGGGAACTTGGCCACGATCCAACACATGGTCTTTGCGTGGAGGGATCCACACGCTCGAATGAGAAGATAAGTATGCTGATTATGTTGCCTCGCTGGCGGCCGGTTTTTATGCTGTAAGACGATCAGCCGCTATGGCCACTCGAATACGCGACAGGAGTAGGCGTCATGAATGACGTGCATGGGTCGATTAACGTCAACGTTCCGGTCCGACTGGCCTATGAACAGTGGATGCGGTTTGAGGAGTTCCCGTTGTTCATGAGCGGAGTCGAGTCCGCGACATGGATCAATGAGGTTCGGGTCCATTTCAGGGCTGTTGTCGGCGCAGTGCACCGCGAATATGATGCGTGGATCATTGCCAGGGAACCGGACGAACAAATTGCCTGGGAGAGTGTTGGCCACCCCCTCACGGGAGGAACGGTACTTCTCGAGCCGCTCGGGCCGGCGGAAACAAAGATCCTGTTGCGCCTGAGTTGGGAGACGGCTTACCAGCGGGAAATGCCGGGGAGGCCCGCGGGTCTGAACGCGTACCGGATTCAGGAGGATCTGGAGCGCTTCAAGGAACTCGTTGAGGGGCGTCAGTCAGATTCGAAGGGGAGGCCCGCCCGTGCGATCGATGCCAACCCGAAAGCGAACGCAGCCAGGGGTCGGGATACTGCCCTGTCCGCCACCGAGATCAGCGCGGGGTAGCGTTCACTTCCGCGTCCGACTTGACGCCAGTGCTGATTGGCCGGGCGCCGGCTAGGGGCGTTCAGCGTTCTGCGGCGGGATTGCTTGTGCCTTGGGCCGCTTTGGCAGCTGTTGGGCCGCCCCCGGGGCCGCGGAGAATATAGGCGGCCCCGACGGCGAGGAGCATGCCGACAGCAGGGCCGAGGATGTAGATCCACAAGGATTCGTAATCGCCAGATGCGAAGGCTGGTCCGGCTGACCTGGCGGGGTTCATTGAGGAGCCGCTGACAGGCCCTGCCCATAAGCCGGCGAGCACAATATAGGCGCCGGCGGCGAGGGCTGAAAGCGGTCCGATGCTTTGCGCCCCGGACGCGGCACCCAGAATTGTGCTCACGAGCCCAAGCGTCAGCAGTACTTCGATGATGAGGGCTTGGGTCGGGGTAAACCCGTGGGCAGGATGGGTTCCACCCAAGCGGTCCTGCAGACCGAAAGTCAGGCGGAGAGCCACTGCGGCGATAGTTGCGCCGGCCAGCTGCGCCAGGATGTACCCCGGAACCCGCCTCCAAGGGAAGTCGCGGCGCAAAGCGAAGGCCAGTGTGACCGCTGGATTGAGGTGGGCTCCAGAGTTCGTGCCCATGAACAGGATGATTGCGGTCACGGTCAGCCCCGGAGCAGTGACGGCGGCGACCCGGCCTACGGCTCCGCCGGTGACTGAATCTATGATGTCTGCCCCCGCTGCAGCTAGCACAAGCAGGAATGTTCCGAATGTTTCGCTGAAAAGCCGGCGGAGTTCATGTGAAGAGTCGTTGAACTCGTTCACTTGGGCGCGCTGGGCCCTGGAAAGTCCGAGGCCGGGCAGGTGGTCGTTCTCCGGCGATTGTCCCCGTCGGGCGCGCGAGTCAGCCGTCTCTGGGTCTGCCATCAGTAGTTCCTTCTCCTTCCGTGGCGGACTGTATTCAGGTTGTCGATCAGCTCGTCCATGGTCCCGTTCTACCAGCCGGGAAGCGCACGCGGGAGCCCTTTATGGGCTGGTTTGCAGGACGGGCCCATAGGCCTCACTTGCACGCCAGACATGCGATCCAGCTGCATCCTCAAGCATGCAATGCCTCCTGCCGTAGACTCAGTCGTGACTGGGGATACTAAGCATGCTTAGCATGAGCGTGAGTGTCAACTGAACAACAGGAGAACGAGATGAGTTCCGTGGACGCCACCGAGCCCGAATCCGGGAAAGCCCCGGCCAGGGGCAGTAAACCAAAGGATTCTTCCGATCGGGGGAAGCCGGCCTCGAACAAGAAACGGTCACCTATAGTACGGTTCCTCCGCCTGCTCGGTCCCGGCCTGGTCACCGGCTCGGCCGATGATGACCCGTCCGGAATCGCGACCTACGCCCAGGTCGGCGCCACGTTCTCCAACGGGATGCTCTGGACTGCGCCGGTGACGTTGCCGATGATGATGGCCGTCCAGGAGATCTGCGACCGCACTGCCCTGGCCACCGGGGACAGCCTGGGCCGGCTAGCCCGACGGAAGTTCTCCAGAAAACCGCGGGTGGTGATCGCGATCCTCATCGTCGCACTGCTGGGGGCGAACACCCTGAACGCGGCGGCTGACCTGATGGCAGTCGGACAGGGCATGGAACTGTTCGGCGCGGGCCCGGCCCAGCTGTGGAGCGCGATCGCCGGTATCGGCATCGCCATCGTCTTGGTCGCCGGCGGTTTCGTCATCATTGCCAAGATCTTCAAGTGGCTCTGCCTGGCCCTGCTGGCCTATGTCGCGGTGCTGTTCGTGGCCAAGGTGGACTGGGCCGACGTCGTGGCGGGCCTTTTGGGCCTGCAGTTCCGCTTCGGCTGGGACTATCTTGGCCTGATCGTCGCGGTCCTGGGCACCACGATCTCCCCATACCTGTTCTTCTGGCAAAGCGCGCAACGGGTCGAGGAACTCCGGGAAGACGAGCTCGGAGGCGATAACGCCGTCGGGCTGGATGACAACTCGGCGCTGGCCGCTCACCGCAAGCTCCGAAACGCCCGCGCGGACGTGTTCATCGGGATGTTCTTCTCCGTCCTGGTCATGTTCGCGATCATCGCGGCCACCGCGGCGACCCTGGGAAAGAACGGCACGGACATCAAGACCGCCGCGGACGCGGCCAAGGCCTTGGAACCCATCGCGGGACCTGCCGCGAAGTTCCTGTTCGCAGCGGGGTTCGTTGGTTCCGGGATCCTCGCGGTCCCGGTCCTGGCAGCCTCGGGCTCCGCGGGGCTGGCCGGACTGCTCGGCAAGAACTGGGGTCTCGACCGGCGTCCCAGCAAGGCGCGCACGTTCTATGTGCTTCTTGGTGTGGGAACGCTCGGCGGCGTCATCATCAGTCTCTTCGACTCCGACCCCATCGGTCTGCTGGTCCTCAGCGCCATCATCAACGGGATCGCCGCCGCCCCGTTCCTCATCGTCACAATGCTCATCTCCAGGGACAAGGACCTCATGGGCGAATACCGCAACGGAAAACTCGCCGCCACCCTCGGCTGGGCCACGACCGCGATCATGGTGGTCGCGGGCGCCGTCGGCCTCTGGACCGCCGTCACCGGCAAAGCCTAAGCCGATCATCGTGACCGACGAGCGACCTGAGTTTATTGATCGCTCTTGATATTTCCTTGGTGTTGGTGGTCGTCGACGACGTCCGTGGCGTCGTTCCGGCGTCGATTCCTGAGCTCGGGCGGAGTAAGTTCCAAGGGCGGCAAGCCGAGGGCCTTCCGCTTGCGGGAGGAGCGGAGGTTTGCGTAGACCAAATAGAAGAAGAAGCTCAGTGACGGGACCAGCATGACAACGATCCACGGGAGGTTTCCCACGTGCGCCCCCTTTCAGTGAAGAGTTGGACGAAGGTCGGAAGTCGAGCCGTCCTCTAGGCCGGCGCTAACGGTGTGCTGCGCGCTAAGCCTCTCGCCGTCGGCGATTTCTTCTTCTTCGTGTTTCTCGAGTTTCGCGCTGCGCTTGGTTCCGCGGGGTGGGAGCTGGATGGTTTCTTCGGCGTCGATTCCTGCCTGCAGTTCCCGCCCGCGTTCCATTTCGGCGTCGAATTCTGCACCGAACAGGAGGGACATGTTCAATATCCATAACCACAGGAGCATCACGATGACGCCGCCTATTGCACCGTAGGTCTTGTTGTAGTTGCTGAAGTTGGCCACGTAGAAGCCAAAGCCCAGCGATGCCAGGATGAATGCAAGCAAAGCGATGAAGGAGCCGATGCTCATCCAACGGAACCGCGGCTGCTTCACGTTAGGGGTGACGTAGTACAAGACCGCGATGATCAAGACGACCAACAGGACGACGACGGGCCATTTTGCGATGCTCCAGACCGTCAGGAGGTCCCCGCCAAGGTTGACTGCCCTGCCCGCGGCGTCGGCGATGGGTCCGCTGAGCACGAGCATGCCGGCGATCAGGGCCACGAGCATCACCGCGAAGACGGTGACACCGAGCATGGTTGCCCGGAGTTTGATGAATCCGCGCCCTTCGTCCACTTCGTAGACGCGGTTCATGGCCCTGCTGAAGGCTCCCACGTATCCGGACGCCGACCACAGGGCGGCGACGAGACCAAGTACCAGGGCGAAGCCGGCCGACGTCGAGGTGGTGAGCTCTTCGATGGGCTGGCGGATGGTGTCGATGGTGGATCCCGGGGCGATGCCTTGGAGAAGGTCCAGGAGGGCGGAGATGCTATTTCCTGCCTGCCCGAAAATACCGAGCAGGGAGACGAGCGCAAGCAGCGCGGGGAAAAGGGAAAGCACCGCGTAGTAGGTCAGCCCCGCGGCGGCGTCCGGGCACTGATCCTTGCCGAACTCACGGAAGGTCCTCTTGGCTATGTAGGTCCAGGTTGGCCTGGCGATCTCGGTGGGCCTGTCCGGTTTTCGGGCATCATCCGCATCCGGGGCTGTGGCTGCCTTGGCCTTGCTGCTGTCGGCGGGGTTCTTCGTCGTCATGGATGTCCCTTATTCAAAGCGGGCTCGAGGCGTGCCGTCCTTCATTGATGTATTGGCCGGACAGCACGCCTCCGTCTGGATCAGGCGGGCTCGATCCGGTCCCTGGCCGCGATGGTGGTGTCGGTGACGTCGGAGACGGCGGTTTGGGATTCGTCCTTAACGTTTTCGACTGCCTCGGTGGCCGCGGACTTCACGTTTTCCAGCGCTTCCTGGGCCGGTTCCTGGAGATCCCGGGCCACGTCCTGAGCCGCGGCGGCAAGTTCGGTGGTCAGCGGTTCGGCCGCGTCCTTCAGGGCCGCCGATGCCTCCTTTTCCTTCTCGCTTGCCGGGATCAGGGAGGCCACCAGCAGACCGGCCCCGAAGGCTATCAGCCCGGCAGCCAGCGGGTTGCCTTGCGTTTTGCTGGCGAGGCGGTGGGGGACGTCGCCGATCGCCGCGCCGGCGTCGTCGATTGCTGATCGCCCGCCCTCCGCAACATCATCAGCGGTACCCATGATGTTCTCCTTCACGCCGAAGACGGCATCTTTGACTTTCTCGGTTTGGCGTCGGACCACGTGCGACGGCGTCACCTTGTCGGCCACTGCGTCAACGTTGGTGCCAAGGCGCCGCCGGGTTTCCTCTATCTCGGAACGGATATCATCCGGGTTTTCACTCATCGTTGCTCCTCGCGTGGTTTGAGCGTTTCTGGGATTTCCTGGATTGTTGCGGCCGTCTGGGGCATGCCTTTGACGGCTTTGAGTTCCTTCCGGCCTATCGACGCCAGGACAGCGGCCACGATCGCCCAGAGGACAGCCACGACGACGGCGGACCAGCCCAGGCCCATCAGCTCGCCCAGAGCGTACCAAAGGGCGAGGGAAAGGAAGAGGAGCACAAAATGCCCGGCAACGCCGGCGCCTGCCACCATTCCGGCGCCCTTGCCCGCCTGTGCCGTGGACTGCTTCAGTTCAGCTTTGGCCAGTTCCACTTCCTGGCGCATCAGTGTGGAAATGTCCCGCGTGACCTCTCCGAGAAGGTCTCCCAGCGATGTCGAGTCCGCTTTGGCTTGCGCGGGCGTCGGTGGAATGTGGCTCTCGGTCATCGCGACTCACCGCTCGTGGGCTCGACGCCGGGCCCGTTCCCGCCGTCGGCCGCGTCATTCCCTGCCACGGGAGCCGGAGACCCGAGACGGTGCGAGCGGTCACGGGTGAAGGGGTCCTCGTCTATCCCGCCGTTGGGCCAGGGATCGGCTTCCGGTTCGGTGACCGGCGCGGATTGAGGCAGGGTGGCCGGCGCGCCGGCGGGTGCGACGGTCCCGTGGCCCGGGCCGGTGTCGGGGTTCGAGTATCCAGCGGTCGTGGTGGTGGGGCCGGGGAGCTGGACCGGGGGAGGGGGTACTGTCATCCCTGGTCCGGGGACGAAAGGCTTGGCCTCGTGTGCGGGTTGGATGGGGGCACGTGCCGGGGCCGATCCTTGCGGGGAGCCGTCGGCGCCGGCGCTCAGTCCACGGCTCAGTCGGCCGGCGAGGATGCCTGCTCCGGCGGCCAGGAGGAGAAACGCGCCAGGACGCTGCCGCGCGAAGGTCTTCACTTCGGCCAGGAGGGAGCCCGGATCCCGGTCCTCCAGCCATGTCGCCACGGATGAAGACCGTTCGGCGGCTTGCCGCACCAAATCCGTTGCAACGCCGGGTTGCTCCGAGGCGGTGGCCATGGATTGCAGTTCCTCCGAGATGGACCGAAGGCCTGCGGCCACTTTTTGCTGCTGCTTTCCGGCTTGGTCCGTCAGGTCCAGCCTGGCCTGGTCCAGCAGCTCCCTTGCGCTCGAGTTCACTTCAGAAGCAACGTTCGCGACTTCGGATTTCGCGGTTTCGACCACGTTCTTCGCAGAGTCCTCGGCCTGCGCAGCCACGTTCCCTGCTTCGTTTTTGATGGTTTCCGTCGACGGCATGCGGTTGTTCTGGTTATGCGGCGGGGGTACGTGCTTACCCCCTGGTTGCTCGGTGGCCGGCGGGGGCGTGTAATTCCCGTCCCATTGGTTCTCTGTCATCTTCGCTCTCTTTCCAAGAAGGTCTGCTGCGGATCAAGAACCAGAAATACTGGCAGTTAAGATAGTAAGCATGCTTAGCTTCCGAGCGGAACCCCCTGTCCGCCAATCCGGCGGGGAGAAGTCCGCGAACCGAACGGGGAATGGTCCGGGTCGGACGATACTTCCTGCGGCGACTATCGCGACGCGTCGTCCGTTGGCGTGCCCGGGGCCGCTCCACTGGTGAGTTCCTCGCTATCGTTCCGGTGTGCAAGTATTCCAATGGAGCTGGCGTCCAGTCGGTGGAGGAGTGCTCTTGGCCCCGAATAGACCTCGACCGCTCCTGCTTCGAAAAGCTCGGCTGCACTGATCCCGCCGCACGTGAGGCCGATGGTTTCGATGCCGAGCCGGGCCGCAGCCTTGACATCCCAGACGGAATCGCCGACAAATGCCACATCTGCTGCGTTTAGATGCAGCTTTTCAAGTGCGGCCAGAAGAATGTCGGGGGAGGGCTTGCTCTCAGTAGCGTCGGCTGAACTTGTCGCACAGTCGATCCAGGGTTCGGCGTCGAGAATGCTTCGGAGCACCCGAAGATCCTGCTCGCGTGCCGAGGAGGCCAACGCCACGGCCAATCCTGATTCCGCACACGATTGCAGGAGGGCCCTTGCCGAGTCGAAGGGCCGGATAGCGGGCCAGAAGGTCGAGAATATTGAGCCGTGGGCTCGCTCGACTGTAGCGCGGAAATCCCGATCGGAATCCTCCGGGAGCAGCCGTTCAAGCAGTTTGTCTCCGCCCATGCCGATGTGGCGGTGGATTAATGCCATGGGCACATCCAGTTCCTGTTGCCGGAAGGCCTGCCACCACGCCAATGTGTGGAAATAGGTGGAATCAACCAGGGTTCCGTCCACGTCGAACAGGACCCCGACGTCTTTAGCGCTCTTCGATTGGTCATTCATGAGTGGCAACCTTCCTATGGCTGCTCGCGCCGCGGGCCACGAGGAGATTCCGGGCAACGCTTCCGTAGGTGGGCGGTCCTTGTCCGTCCGGCCCTCGGAGTGCAGAAGAATATGGTAAGTATACTTACCGAAATGAACGCCCGACGTCTTTTTGCGAAGGCCGCGCAGATCACCAGGAATGGTGCCAGCCCGGGCCCTTCACGGTAGAAACAGGTAGCCGGTACTCAGGCGGCGGACCGTGTCCACGGCTTACGATCGGCACGAGGGTGATTTCCTTGGAAGATGCTCTCGGCGGTAGCTGCGCCAATGCCCGGCAAGGGTGACACCGGGCATTGGCGCGTTTCCTTGCCCTGGGCCGGTGCTCTCGGTTCTTCGGCACCCGTTCCGCGCAGCCTCGCGGCCCCCGCTGCGGTGGGCGCATTCATCGCTCCATACTGCCCTACTTGCCGTGCCGCAGGTGCTATGTGTCCGGGCTTAGTCGCTGCTGTTGAGGATGTAGTCCACTGCGGCTGGTCCTGTCATGCGCAAGCCTTGGAAGATGCCCTTCTTGCCTTTGCCGTTCTTTTCCGTCTGGAGGCCCGCGATCCGGAGGGCCGTGCGGAAGGCATGGTCGGGGAGGGGGACTTTGCGGTTCAGGGAGCACCAGCTGACGTAGAGCCCGTAAAACGTGTCGGCGTTGAGTCCTGAATCGTTCGTGTCATCTTTGATGATGCAGTCCTCGAGGAACTGGCTGATCTGTGGAGGGGGCATGGTGTACTCCGGGTAATTGATTTGGTAGTCCGGATATTATCTATCGGAGCCCGGACCATGGCAGGAGGCTTCTGGCTAGTCCGGGCACGGTATTCAGTGCTGGGTTCACAGATGAATTCCTTGGAGCGGCGCTGTTCCTTGCCCCAGCGCTTTTCGAAGCGTTCTTGGGACGCGCGCGTCAATTGACTGTCGTGTGGGTGCAGGTACTCATGGGGCTCCTTGCGATTGCGTGGTTGGTTTTCGGCCCTCAACGCCTAATCCGCAGGATCAGGGCGTAGCGGCTGGGGATATGAAGCTGCCGGCCCGGCGACCTCAGGGACCGTCCGGAGGGCGGCTCCCAGATGACCGGTCCGATCAGCAGCGACGCGGCGGGAAGCAACTGCCCTGGGATACGCACGGAGGCGGCGTCGGGCCGCTGCGGCTTGGCGTTCGCGGCTGGACGCGGGTGCTCCCGGTCATAGGCCGCCCGCTTTTCCGGGTTGCCGAGGATGGCGTAGGCGGCCATGATGTCCTGGAGCTCTTCCTGTAATTGCTGTTCCGCCAGGCTGGGGTGTTCACGGGGTGCATGGGCCGCCCGGGTGTCGGGGTGCAGGCCGCGCATGAGGGTGCGGTAGGMGCGGGTTACCTCGCGGGCCGTGGCGGTGGGGGCGATATGCAGGATGCCRTAAAGGTCGGGGCGGTTGTTCCTCATCGTTGGCGTGTTYTGTGTCTTAGATGCGGGGTGTTCTCGTGGGAGGTGGATGGTCCCCGGCCGGTTCGGCCGGGGACCATCGTTGCGGGAGTCATCCCCGGGGCCTCATCCATCCGTGCGCTGCTCGCGCTGTGGCGTGGTCTGTGAACCCGACCGCCCTCTTYACATGGTGGGCCGCTGTGGTGCTCCCGGTCCGTGAGGCTGCGCCGGTGGTYAGGCGTTGATCTCCTGGCGCTGTTGTCCGGTGGTTTCGATTTCGATGCGGCGCGGCTTTGCTTTCTCCGCSACCGGAATGCGCAGGGTCAGGACGCCGGCGTCGTAGTTCGCYTTGACACCGTCGGTGTCCAGTGCGTCGCCGAGRATGAGTTGTCGGCTGAAGACGCCGCGSGGGCGTTCGGAGGCAATCAGTTCCGTGCCCTCGCCGACGGGGTCCGGGCGCTCGGCCTTGACGGTCAGSACGTTGCGTTCGACGTCGATGTCCACCGAGTCCACGTTGACTCCGGGCAGATCGAAGGCGACCACGAAGTCCTCGCCTTCCCGCCAGGCGTCCATCGGCATGGCCGCCGGCCGGGTTGTSGTGCCGAGTACTTGTTCGGCGAGCCGGTCGAATTCACGGAAGGGGTCCGTTCGCATCAGCATGGTGTGTCACTCCTTGCAGATCGCAGCTTTTTTGTTGTCAACCCAGCCGATCTATGGTGGCTGGTATATATTTCTTATAGCACTGCGCAGGGGTCGGGGCAAGCCTGATTTTCGACGGATTTYGGAGGTGCCCGATGGGACAGACCGACGATCGGGGGAGGGGCGTGTAYGCGATTTCCGTTGCCGCCGAGCTGGTGGGAACGGGGCAACAGAACCTGCGCCTCTATGAACGCAAAGGCTTGTTGGAACCGGGCAGGACCCTGGGCGGGACCCGCCAGTACAGCGAGAACGATCTCGTGACATTGCGGCGGATTGGTGAGCTGCTGGAGCTGGGGCTGAACCTTGCCGGCGTCCGGATGGTCCTGGTCCTCGAAGCCGACAACCGGCGCCTCGAGGCGGAACTCAGGTCCGCGAACACTCCACGGGACACCGCCCGGCCCCGGTCATGATGAGCATGCAATAACGGAGAGGGCGCCGCGCCCCATGCTGTCTCCATGGTGGTCCCTCGCTGAACCTCGGGAGCAAAAGGACCCGGTCCGGTTCCGGGAACGTGATAAGGGTACACCCGGTGAACGGTGAACGGTGAAGAACAGGGGCCGACCGCCGCGGTTGGGCGGTCAGCCCGTGGCTACCGGTGAACCCGAAACAGGCCTGTTTGCTCGACCGCGGCCCACCGTGAAGGACGATGCGATGAAAAGCCCGCGCGAGACTGACGCGGCTCTAGCGTAGGGGTTTCCCGTCGACGGATTCCCGCACGGCGGCCATCACTGCCTTCTCTTTCATCAAGGAGGAGGCCAGCCGGCGGACTCTCGCCCAGGTCTGGTCATTTGGGGACGGATGCCACGGCCCCATCGGGCGAAGACAGTGCGGCTCGGCCGCCTCCTTGCTCTGATGGCCGATGGTGGTCCCTCGTCCGGTCTCGGTCATTGAAGCCGAAGAAAGACGGTCTGGAACATCCCGCCCGAAAGACAGGACAGTCCTCCCCAATCGACGGATGGACCGGTCCGGCCGATGATCCTGGTGGCGGTGACGGACGCGCTCGATGATGAGAAGCAATTATGATTGCCTACTCCGCAGTAGCACTTGTCCTGTGTGCATCTCCGAGGTAATAGTCAGTGCAGAGGTTAGGCAGAGGCCTTCGGATAGTTTGGCGTGCCGGTGCGGAGAGAGAGTCCGGGCCGGTTTCCTGGAAGGCTGGCAAGAAATGCGGATAGGACTGGTTGCAGGACCATGGATTCCCGTTCCCCCGGTGACCTATGGCGGCACCGAACGTGTCGTGGACCTGCTGGCGCGGGGGTTTGCCAAGGCTGGGCATGAGGTGTTGTTGGCAGCGTCCTCGGACAGTCGGTGCCCCGTCCGCCGGGTGCCGGGGATGAGAACCTCGAACCCGAAGGAGCTTGGCTTCACCCTCTCCGAGCTCAGCCACGTGGTCAGGGCTTACGAGGGGCTCGGGGAGGTGGACATCATCCATGACCACACGCTGGCCGGCACCCTGTACTGCGGGCGACCGCCGGGTGTGCCCGTGGTGACGACGATCCACGGCCTACTCACCCCGGCGGCCCAGGAGGTTTACCGGGCGATCGGAGGAAGCGCCTCAATCATCGCGATCTCCCGGGATCAGGCTTCGCGGTCGCCCGGTGTGCCGGTCTGTGCAGTGATCCACCACGGCATCGATCTCTCCTCCGTGCCCGTAGGCACCGGCCAAGGCGGCTACCTTTGTTTCGTGGGGCGGATGAGCCCGGACAAGGGGGTCCTGGAAGCCATCAAGATCGCCCGTCAGGCGGGGGTGCCGCTTCGTATCGCGGCCAAGATGCGCGCCCCGGAGGAGATCAAGTACTTCGAGGAAGTCATCAAACCGATCCTCGGTTCCAACGAGGACTTCACCGGCGAAGCTGACGACGCCGAAAAATACCACCTCATGGGCGAAGCGCTCGCGTTCCTCAACCCGATCCATTGGGCCGAGCCCTTCGGTCTGGTCATGATTGAAGCTCTCGCCACCGGGACACCGGTGTTGGGAACGCCGTTCGGTTCGGCGCCGGAAATCGTAACCCATGGAATAACCGGTTACCTTGCCTCCATCGATGATCTCGCGGCCATGATCCCGGCGGCAGCGGGCCTGAGCCGTGCGCAGTGCCGAGCTCAGGTGGAGCAGCGATTCAGCGCGGAGCGCATGGTGGCTGACCATTTGCGGCTGTTCGCCGAGCTCATCGAGGATCAGCGCGGGGGCCGGGTTCCGGATTCGGTCCCATCGAGCCAAAATCTATAAGTCAATCGATTCTCCGGCCCTGATCACCCTCTGCCGTACTTGTCCCTTAGTAAATGCTTTGGCCGAGTATCGCCGCTTGGATCGCTACGGTTTCACGCCGCCGGGCCATCGCCAAGGCCGGGGCTCCGACCCACGGGTGCAGGAGGTTCTGGGAAAGCGGACTTTCCGTTCAGACGTATTGGCCTCCGCATGATTGGATGACCGCTCGTCGTCGCGCGATTACCTGAAAAGAGCAGACAGCTCATGATGCCGTCGGAGCGGAACAGGCGTTCTTTCCACCTGCGGCAGTTCCCTTTCCGTCTAGGCGGCAGACCCTTCCGGACAGGAAGCCAACCGCTACCTATACGCCGGAGCCAACCCCATCAATTTTCACGATGCCACTGGTTTGTTTGGAATCGACGACTTGGTTGGTCCCTTGGTCGGCACTGATGTAGTTAGTGCAGGGATCCTTGCCGGCGTACCTCTCGTAACGGGTTTGGCCGGCGCAATCGGGTTGGGAATACTGGCTGGCGGATTAGGGAACGCGATTGGTGCCGGAGTAGGAGCCTCACTCAACGGAGAAAGTCCAGCGCAAGTGTCCGACGCGACTTTCAATGGTTTAGGATCAGGAGCAGTTCTTGGGGCAATCGGCGGGTTGGCCGGCCAAGTCGGAGGCCTATTTGGAAAGGTCCTTGGTTGATGCTGGCATTGGCATTAGTCCGACGAGACCAAGAAGGAAACCTTGACCAGAAGAGCGCGAAAAGTCACCATTCTATTCTTCTTGATACTAACCGTTGCCTTTACAGGGGTAGCACTCCGAGAATCCCCGCAGCCGTCGGCGTGGGTTTACGGGGTTCTAGCCGCGATGTTTGCCGCCGCTGGAATTTGGTCTTGGCGGGTCCTAAAGAACACGCCCGAGGACGCTGACGAATGACATTTGGCCTCATGAGCCGATGTCAACCGCAGCACTCCGGCCGCGGGATCGATAATTGCAACCACGGCGACTGACGACGGCACTCGGGAAGACTCTTCTGATTCCCGGCGGACCGAGAAGTCTGCGATCCACAAAGGAGCGATAATGATCCGAGTTCGAGCAGGATCAGATTTCCTCTTCAGGCTCCACGGAATTCCGCTCGGTACTCGGACTTTGCCGGTGGTCCTGCCCAACAACAGGACCGTCTTCGAAGAGCCTGTCCCGGGGCGGCTCTGGCACACGAGACCGGAAGGGTGAAACCTCTGCTGCAGCCGGACCCCTGACACAGAGCTTGCTTCGAGCTGGTCGCCTCGGCGGTTCGGGGTTGACTTGGTGCAGTGAAGGCCCGGGGCCCACCAATATTCGGGTTTGAACGCGGTGACATCCTGCCCGCCTGTACTGGGGGAAGCAGTGAAAGCTCGACCCGACCTTTGCTGGCAATCTTTGAATGGTCTTCACAGACTTGTTCGAACTCCACATCCGGTGCAAGCAGGCGCACTGGAACATAGCGGGACGCAGTGGTTCGCTGGATAGGAAAGCGTCCCGTCATTACATAGGGCGATTGCACCTCCTTCCGGCGCCGACGTTGGTTCGGCGGTGCGGGGGTACTGGTGCCGCAGGGGAGTGGCATATCAGCTTGCGGAAGTTCCCTCGTTTCGCGCAGTTCGAGGAATTTCCTCGCTTCAGGCACGGCGTCGAAAGCGTCAGGCAAATCGACGACACCACCGTGCATTTCACCACCGACATCGCGGGAGTCCGGCGCGAGTTCGACGCCAGGATCACCGCCCAGATCCCCGATGACACCATCAGCTGGGAAGCACAGACGGCCCGCATAATTCGGGAAGCATCTCGTTCCGGCCCCTGAGCCCCACCGAGACCCGGATCACGGTCAACATGACCTGGGAACCACGGACGACGCTTGAGCACCTCGGCGCGTCTACACGCCTCGATGACCGGCAAGTCAAGAAGGACCTGGAACACTTCAAGGAGTTCATCGAAGGCCGAGAAGTCGAAACCGGCGCCTGGCGAGGAAGCATCACAGACGGCGAAGTCGAATAGTAGGCTCTTCTCACTCCCTGGCCCGAGGATCGTCCGCTATGGACCGCTAATGGATCCATTCGTCGCCGGCAAGCATGAGTCAAAACCAACTATCCGAAGAACCGATACCGGTTGCCCGGCGAGCCCTTCACTCCCCATGGCCGCAGCGTCCCGAAATCGACGACCCAACAAACGCAGGCGATCTACTTTCCGGCGAGTTCGGTGTGGAGCTTTTGGACGCGGGCCTTGATGTCGTCGCGGACCAGGCGCATGCGTTCCATGCCTTCGATGCCGCGGTTCGAGGGCTCGTCGGTTTCCCAGACCTCGAACCGGGCCGTGCCGTGGGGTTCGAGTTTGGCTTCGGTGCCGAGCACAACGACGACGTCCACGGACTCGAGGACCTCGTCAGTGACTGGTTTGGGGTGCTCGCCCGTGACGTCGATGCCGAGCTCGTTCAAAGACTCAACGGATTCCGGGTTCAAGGACCTTCCTGGTTTGGTTCCGGCGGAGTAGACCGCCACGGCGTCTCCGGCCAGGTCCCGCATGAGCCCGGCGGCGAGCTGGACTTGCCGCCGTTCTTGCTGCAGACAAACAGGACGGCAAAGGTCTTGGGTGTCTCGGTCATGCGGGGGGTTCTTCCTTCTGTTCCGTGGCCAGGAGCGAGGCCACGAGGGTTTTGACGCGGTCGTGGATTTCGTCGCGGATTGCCCCGACGGTCTCCAGTGACTGGCATGCGGGGTCGGTAAGTTCCGAGTCTTCGGGACGCTTGCCTGCGTAGATCGGGCCGGAGTCCCGCCCATGGTGATCACTCCCTGATCCCCGGCGCCCTGGACCAAGTTGCGGGCATCCTGACCAAACTATGACACCGATGGCTCACCTCGAAGGCCCTAAGAATGTTCGTCTTCCCTCCCGCTGCCATTGGATGTCGGCGTCGTTCTGATACGGGGACCTACGCTGGGCATGAGGGGCTGGAGCGCAACTTGGGGAACCGGGCGTGATTCAAAAATTCGCGAGGAAATAAGCGACGTAGGAGCGCCGAACGAAATTTTGAGTCACGTGCGGCGCATCGCGCCCTGGTTGCGCGCAGGCGCCGCCCAGCGATGATGTGGTGTCAGAACGACAAACAGCAAAGATGCAGGATCTAGTCTTCCAGATGCGAGGACAACCACGAGTTGAAGTCGCTCCGGCTCATCCGTAGGTGTCGGCCGATCCGGTAGGCGCGAGGACCAATGTGCTTCACCCGCCACTGGTAGGAGGTCTGCTCAGGAATGTGTAACTCGGCACAAATGTCCCTCGGGCTCAGCCATTGTTCTTCGGCCGTTTCCAGCGTTTCCAGCGTTTCACTGCGTTCTGGCGTCGTTGTCATTGGTGTCCCCGTATTGTCCGCGGTTGGTCGCCGGCGGAAGCGCCAGCTGTGTTCCTACTTCATGGGGCGCGAGAAGGAGACGGCATGACGGGGGCTGGTGAAGCTGGCCGCCAAGCCTCGTATACTACGGGTCCAAAGGCCAGCCAGAATCCTGCGGCAGCATCTGTGGAAGCGCCGATTCGCCCACCGTTTACCCACCGGAAACAACGAAGCGTAATGAAAAATGATGAGCACCTAAAACGCCCATTTGGGCCATTTTGCCGCGGAATCTAGGCATTTTTGGCATCCACCGAATACTGATGAAAAACGCGAAATCATTATCCTAAGGTCCTCGGTTCAAGTCCGAGTAGCCCTACCCGAAATGTGCCCCTGACCTGCAGAAATACTGGGAAGGGGCACTCTCGTTTTGGAGATCTAAGGTAGCCATCCGGTCGGAATCGCTCCCGACTCCGGCTGAAAGCCTCCAACAGGGACGTGGGTCATCCTTGAATCCAGCCCTTGTGTGACTAGCGACGCTGGTGTAGATATCAGATCGGAGGGCAGTCATGGACATTGGGCGGGTAATCGAGCAATACCACTCGGGACTACACGTATTTGCCGAGGGCGATCCGGAGCCCATCAAGGCAATGTACGCGCGGAGCGAGGACGTGCTTCTAGCGAATCCCTTCGGCGGCTCTTCGCGCGGCTGGGATGCGGTTTCACAGGCGCTGGACTTCGCTTCATCAAACTTCCGCGATGGCAGGCCAGTTCGGTTTGAGGAAGTTTCGCGTTACGTCGGCGCAGATCTTGTCACGCTGTTCGAGCACGAGCATTGGGAGACCAAGGTGGGCGGTCGCGACGAACCGTCGCCCTTCGACTTGCGCGTTACGACCACTTTTCGGTTGGAAGGCGACGGATGGCAAGTGGTCAGTCGCCACGCCGACCCGTTGATGGCACGGCATCCCGACGGACCGATCCGCCCCACGAAGTGAGTTTTGCGATCCACGAAGGCGCAGCCGCGCCGCGCGTGAGGATCTGATCGGACTGTTCCCGCCGATGCTTTGATTCGCGGGCCAGGACGCGACCAACGAATCCGACTTTCGTTGACGAGGCTAAGGGCCTTCGGTTTTCGGGACCGATACGGCTGGACCAACGATGCAGCACCAGGGCGCTAGCTCGGCCCCGGCCATACGGCCGTCGGTGTGCCCCCGCAGCTGAAAAGCCGGGGGGCGCACCTTTTGGTGTCTGTGAACGATCAGGAGACCTGGAGGCCGCCGTTGATGTCGTACGTTGCTGCGGTGATGTAGCCCGCGTCCGCACCGAGGAGGAAACTCATCAGTGCGGCTACTTCTTCGCGGGTGCCCACTCGGCCCATCATGATCCCCTGGGACATTTCCGCTTTGCGTTCCTCGGTGAGGGTGCCGCCCATGATGTCCGAATGGGCGCAGGTCCGGGGTCAATAGTGGAAATTGGGCAACAGTTTGGTCCTCCAGGCCGGATGAGGTGGCATGCCGCCCTCTGTTGACTTACCGTTGACTTATCGATCGCAAGCGCTTGCGAACCAATCTTTGCGGACGTTAGGCTGATCACATGACTGTTTCCGTCCAGGCTGTCGCCGACCGCGCTGGCGTCTCGATTTCCACGGTGTCCCGAGCCCTGCGCGGGGTCCCCGGCATTTCGGAGACAACGTGCAAGCGTGTGCGGGATGCCGCTGTGGAGTTGGGGTATGTCGCGTCGCCGAGTGCGTCCCGCCTCGCGACGGGGCGCACGCGCACCGTCGCCGTCGTCGTCCCTCTTCTCACGAAGTGGTTTTTCGCCGAGGTTATTGCTGCCGCCGGGCGGGTGCTGAGCCGCGAAGGCTATGACGTCCTGTTGACTGAGCTGTCCACCGTCGAGCTGCGGGCCGGCTTCTTCGCGAGCCCGCGCCTGCACGGGCGCTCCGATGGTGCGCTCGTCGTAGCCCTTCAACTCGGGTCGGAGGAGCTCGCGTCGCTCAAGGCGCAGGGGCAGGTCCTCGCGCTTGTCGGTTCGGAGAGTGCGGGCGCGTCCTCCGTCCAGGTGGAGGACCGGATCGGCGGACGCGCCGCGGCGCGTCATCTGATCAATCTCGGTCATGAGCGCATCGCCTTCGTCGGCCTGCGTGCCGGTCCAGGTTCGACCCTCGGCGGCGTGCCGCCGGCCGAGCGGCTCCTCGGCTACCGAGAGGCACTGGCCGAGGCGGGCCTTCCCCCGGATCCGGGCCTTGAGCACGTCGTGGAGAACACGGTCGACGCCGGTGCGGCCGCCATGGCCGCACTGCTCACCGCGGAGGAACCGCCGACGGCGCTTGTCGCGGCGTCGGACGAGATCGCCTTCGGGGCAATGGCCACGCTCCGCGGGGCCGGGCTCAGCGTCCCGGACGATTTCTCCATCGTCGGCTACGACAACCACGAGCTCGCGGGCGTCGTGGGTCTCACGACGATGGACCACGGCGTCGCCGAGCAAGGTCGCCTCGCAGCCGAAGCGCTGGTTGCGGCCCTGGCGGGGGCCCCGGCCGCCGTCGGGCGCATCGAGCCCAGTCTCGTGGTGCGCGGCTCGACCGCACCGCCCCGCCGCCTCCGGGCGGGCTCCCGCTGACCTTTCACAATCCACCCAAACGAACAAGGAATCCCATGGAATACCGCAAGCTCGGAAACTCCGGCATGTACGTCAGCGAGATCGCGTACGGCAACTGGACCACGCACGGCGAACAGATCGACCAGGAAGCGGCCACGGCCTGCGTCCGGACGGCCCTGGACCTCGGGATCACGACCTTCGACACCGCCGACGCTTACGCGGGCACGCGCGCCGAGACCGCCCTCGGCGAGGCCCTCGACGGTGTCCGGCGTGAAGGCCTGGAGATCTTCACCAAGGTCTACTTCCCGATCGGCCAGCCCGGCAAGAACGATCGGGGCCTGTCCCGCAAGCACATCATGGAGTCCATCAACGGCTCCCTGCGCCGCCTCCGGACCGACTACGTGGACCTGTACCAGGCCCACCGCTACGACTACGAAACCCCGCTCGAAGAGACCATGCAGGCGTTCGCTGACATCGTGCGTGCCGGCAAGGCCCACTACATCGGCGTCTCCGAATGGACTCCGGAGGAGATCCGCAGGGGCGCCGCCCTCGCCAAGGAGCTCGGTATCCACCTCGTCTCGAACCAGCCCCAGTACAACATGCTCTGGCGCGTCATCGAGCCGGAAGTCGTTCCGCTAAGCGAAGAACTCGGCCTGAGCCAGATCGTCTGGTCCCCGCTCGCCCAGGGCGTCCTGACCGGCAAATACGCCCCGGGCGCCGCGGCTCCCACGGCGTCGCGCTTCACCTCCGACGGCGGCGCGTTCAAGACCGAGCACCGCTACATGCAGCAACCTGTGCTCGAAGCTGTCCAGGCCTTGCGCCCGCTCGCGAACCAGGCTGGCCTGTCAATGGCCGCGTTCGCTGTGGCCTGGGTCCTGCAGAACACGAACGTCTCCGCCGCCATCGTCGGAGCCTCCCGTCCCGAGCAGCTCAAGGACAACGCGACCGCCGCCGGCGTCGTCCTGGACCCCGGGCTTCTCGCCAAGGCCGACGAGGTCCTCGGCGACCTCGTCGAGCGCGACCCGTCCAAGGTCGAGTCCTTCCTCGAACGCCCCTGAATCAACGCCCCGCATCGACTTCTTCAAGGAATCCCCAGTGATCTTCATCGTCGTCAAATTCAAGACCAAGCCCGAATTCACCGCGCAATGGCCGGAGATCGTGGCCGACTTCACCGCCGCGACACGTGCCGAGGAGGGCAACCTCTGGTTCGAGTGGTCTCGCTCCCTCGATGACCCCTCCACGTACGTGCTGGTCGAAGCCTTCCAGGACGGCGCCGCCGAAGCGCACGTCAACGCCCCGCACTTCGCCGCCGGCCTGACGGCCATGCAGCCCGCCCTCGCCGAGACCCCGAAGATCATCAGCCGCCAGCTCGACGGCGCCGGCTGGGACAGCATGGGCGAACTCCGGGTCGACACGGTCGGCGCAGGGCTGTGAACCGGCGCGCTATCGGCGCCGTTCCGGTCAGCGCCATCGGTCTGGGCGCCATGCCCATGTCGCTCGAGGGCCGTTCGGAAAATATCCTCTCCGTCATTCCCGCCGGTCCTGCGGCCGGGACCACGGCGTCACCGGCCGGGCCTGCAGGAGGCCGTCGACGGTCAGGTCCACCCTTTCATTGAAGAAGCTCAGCAGTCCGTGGATCTGCGCGGCGTCGCGGAAACGCGTGTCGTAGCTCCAGGCCACATTCCTGCCGTCCTCGCTGCCGGGGTAGCTCCAGTAACGGGCTTCGCCCTTGTAGGGGCACACGGTCCTCTTGGGGCTCTCCTCCATGAGGTCGAGCCGCACGTCCCCGGGCGGGATGTAGTAGCGGACGGGAAGCAGTGTCTCGTACAGGAGTTGCGCACCGTTCGTTTTGGCGAGCGTGACGCCGTCGAGGGAGACCTCCACGGCCAGGGAGGAGGCCCGGATGTCCACGCGGTGGAAGGGGTCGCGGGGGTGGCCGATGATCTCCTCGTCGTCTTCGCGCCATTGAAAGGCGGCGAAATCCAACACGACATACCCGGCAAGGTCGGGGTCGTCCGGACGGAACGCTGCCCCTGGCGCCGTCGTCGTCCCTGTCACGACGTCGAGCTGTTCGCCGGGGGTGGTGTGCCGGCCGAACCCGGTGCGCGGATCCAGCGACGTCGGTGAGCCTGCCGACAGCCTGACGCCGAGCTCCGGGACATCGGCCGCAGGGCCGCCGGCTCTGAGCTCTGCCAGCAGTTCGGCCTGCGGCACCGCATAAATCGGGGTAATGCGCTTCGGCTCCCAGACCAGCCACGCGTGCAGGGTGTCGACGACAGTGTTCCCGCCCAGGGTCGCGAGGATTCGTTTGGCGGTGGGTTCGTAGCGCAGCTCCGGGAAGGTCCCGAGGATCACTCCGGATAGTTTGGTGGCCATGCTTCAAGCGTGAGCGCAGGGCCATGCGGGGTCAATGTCCTCGTGAGCCGATGGTAGAGGAGTTCACTGCCAGCCAGTTCACGCCGCCGTCAAGCCAAGCCGGGACGCCGAAAATCAGGGGCCGACGTCGTACATTTCGTAGTCGTCGGTGGTGATGGTGCCATTGGCTTGGATGTTCAGGCCCCAACTGATCCCCGAGGCGCCGGCCGGCAGGGGAGGCGTGGTCCAGGTGATTTGGGTCCAGTTCGCCGCGGCCAGGACCAACGGGCTCGCGGTCCAGTACTTCCAATACCCGTTACCGACGCGGTAATAGAGTTCAAACTGGGTTGGCGCGGTGGATTTGAACCAGGCCTTCAGCTGATATCGATGTCCGGGTGTCCCGGTCGGCGAGCAACCGCCCAGGTCCAGGGCGGGAAGAAGTTTCGCGTCCCCTGACGAACGCCCGGTCAGCGTGAGTTGTTCGGCGTAGGCGCCGGTGTGGCCGGGCGAGACGACGGCGAAGGCGGGGGTGTTGGTCCCGTACCCGCCTGCGGCCCAGCACAGCGGAATCGTGTTGACCAGGGTCTCCAAGCCGGGGTTTTGAATCATGTTCGTCCCCGGAGGGGGTGGCGGAGGTACGGCAGGGCCCTGAACAGCGGGCTGCTGGGTCCCGCCGATGACCTGGTCCACCGTCTTAACGGCGACGGTACCGGCGGTCTTTTGCTGTGCCAGCCAGGTGGCGAACTGGTTGAACAAGGCCGGGGTGATCGTCAGCGTGGGATCCGTGCCGACGGCGATGTGGTGGAAGGTCAGTTGGACCCACCCGCCACCGGTCGTTTGGGCGTGTGTCACCTGGTTCTCCAGATTCTGCAGGGTCCAGGTGCTGTCCACCTCATCCGGTGCCGCAGTGACGTAGGGATTCGCCGGCGGGATGGTGTCTGCTGCGGGAAGGGTCGCCGAGGCCGGGTCCTTGCTGGAAGTGTCGCCCAGGCCGCGGGCGCTGTTGAATCCGCACTGTTTCACCAGGGCCTCCGTGGCGGGGTCTTCGGAAGCGAAGGGATAGGCGAAGCTGGTGACTTTGAAGCCCATGTTCATCAGTGCCACGCGCCCGTTGCAGATCTGCCGTGTCGACTCGGCGGGGGTCAGGGACACAAGATCCGGGTGGGTGACGGTGTGGCCGCCGATTTCATTGCCGTCGGCGGCGATCTGCTGGAGGTTGGCAGTGGTGAGGTAGGTGGGCTGGTCGATCCACCCGGTGGTGATGAAAAACGTGCCGACCAGGCCCAGGCTCCTGAGCGTGGCTTCGGCCGTCAACTGGTCCGCGTTGCCGTCATCGAACGTTAGCGAGACCACCGTGTTTGCCGCGGCATGCGCCGGCGCGGCGAACCCCACTCCGGCCAGCAGGCCGGCAACAATCAGCGCCGTGCTGCCAAAAGCGGTCCAGCGTTTGCGAAAGTGGTTAACGATCCGGATTCCGGAGACGCCGGGCCCTGCGCGGCTCTCGAGCGGCGATACAGTTGCCCCCTGTTGCTTATCCGTGGCACCCATGGTCAACTCCTCCCCAGCCTGGGTAATGCACCAGACGCCGAGTGATCCTTCGTTGATTTCCAAGAAGGTGCCGCTCGAAGAGGGAGTCCGATCTGGGTTCCGGCGGGCGGCACCCGGTTGTGATTTGCTCACACACGCGTACTTTCGAGGCTACGGCCAACAGGTAGCCGCAAAAACGAGTGGTCAACACTCGTTCTTTTTGCCGCTCCCTTAGGTAGCGGGCCTGATGTAGCTAATTAGCTCTGTGGCTCGTTTTCCACGAACGTTCCGGGCGGCATCCAGGCGCCGAACACGGGGCCTGGATCCGGCCGCTTTGCGTGCCGCCCGTCGTCGGAGACTCTTTGCTTGAGTCGTTGCAGGACCCATGGGAAAAGGTGCTCCCGTGCCCAGATAATGTCATCGGTCCGTGCTTCACGCCACGTGCGCCCGGGTAGGTCTTTCGGTGTCATCGGTTCCAAAGTGTGGGGGACGTTGAGGGTATCGAGCACCATGATGGCGATGGTGTGCTGGCCCAGGGGAGAAAAGTGCAGCCGGTCCGGATCCCACATTCGAGGGTGGGTGAGTTGACGCAGGGCCCAAAGATCAGCGATTACCGCGTCGTGGCGCGCGGCGATGGTGCGCAGGTTCTCGTTGAAGATGGCTACCTTGGCGCGGGTGTGTCCCAGCACGGGCGTATCGCCCCAGTCCGGTCCGGCGAACAGCACAACCGTTGCACCGGTAGAGGCGAGGAGTTGCACGCCGGCGTCCATCCGGGCGGCGAGTTTGTCGGGATCGCTTCTGCGGAAGATCAGGTCATTGCCCCCGGCATTGAGAGTGATCAGATCCGGTTGCAGGGCCAGGGCGGGGACGATCTGCTCATCCAGGATCTGATGGAGCAGCCGTCCTCGGACTGCCAGATTCGCGTAAGCGAAGTCGTCGTGGCCGGCACTCAGTTCTTCCGCGACCCGGTCCGCCCAGCCTCGCAAGCCCCCCGGGCTGCGAGGCTCCGGATCTCCTACCCCTTCGGTGAACGAATCACCCAGGGCCACGTAACGGCTCCACGGGTGCAGGCGGGCCCCGGAACCAACGGAGCCTCCCTGCGCCGGACTTTCGGCGCTGGGAGCGTTCATCCCTCCATACTGCTCCTACCGGGCCTAACGCGCCACGGCTATGCAAGACGCACACCGTCAAGAGGGGTGCACCCGTTGCTTGTGGCGGGACCGTCGTTGCTGTAAGTTACTCACCAGTAACTTACGTGAAGGAGTGCCATGTCCAAGGCAGCAATCGACCTAGAGAATCTCCCGTACGCCGACGGTGACTTCTATGGCTTTGAGCAATTGCTCACGGGCAAGGAGCAGGACCGGCTGGCGGAGATCCGCACCTTCCTTTCCCGTGAGGTCAAGCCGATTGCCGTCGATTGCTGGAACCGCGGGGAATTCCCCATGGCCCTGATTCCCAAGCTTGCTGAGATTGACCTGGTCAGTCCGGTGAGGCGGCAAGGCTATTCCAACGTATTCGCCGGCCTTGTCCATGCAGAGGCAACCCGCGCCGATGCTTCAATTGCCACGTTCATGGGCGTCCACGACGGCTTGTTCACCGGTTCCATCGAGGCGTTGGCATCTCAGGAGCAACAGGACGCCTGGCTGCCGGACATATACTCCCTCAAGAAAATCGGAGCCTTTGGGCTGACCGAGCCATTGGGTGGCTCGGACGTCGCAGGCGGCACGCGGACCACCGCGCGCCGCGACGGCGACCACTGGATCCTCAACGGGGCCAAGCGGTGGATCGGCAACGCCACCTTCTCGGACTGGGTTGTGATCTTCGCCCGCGACCTCGACGACAATCAGGTCAAGGGCTTCCTGGTGGATACGAGCCTCCCTGGATTCAAGGCCAGCAAGATCGAGAACAAGATCTCGCTGCGGACCGTCCAGAATGCTGACATCACCCTCGAAAACGTGGTGGTCCCGGACTTCTTCAAGCTGGCCAATGCCAACAGTTTCAGGGACACCAACAAAGTCCTCAAAGTCACACGGCTTTCGGTCGCGTGGCAGGCTGTGGGCCAGCAGCTTGCCGCGTTCGACGTTGCCCGCCGCTACGCGGTTGAGCGGATGCAGTTCGGGAGGCCCTTGGCATCGTTCCAATTGGTGCAGCAACAACTCGTTCAGATTCTGGGCAACACAGTCAGCTCCATGGGCATGATGGTCCGCCTCGCCCAGCTTGAGGATGCCGGGGTAGCCAAGGATGAGCAATCCGCGCTGGCGAAAGCCTTCACCACGGCCCGCATGCGCGAAAGTGTTGCCCTGGGCCGCGGCATCCTGGGCGGAAACGGCATTGTCACGGACTACGAGATGGCCAAGATCTTCGCCGACGCCGAGGCGATCTACTCCTACGAGGGAACCCACGAAATCAATACTCTTGTGACGGGGAGGGCGATCACGGGGATTTCCGCGATCGTCTAGCGACAGCACATCGTCCAGCGACAGCACATCATCCAGGGGCAGCAACACAGACGGCCGGAGATCCGTGACGAAGGCGAGCGGGTTGACGTAGTCCTCCCCCTTCCGCGCTCCCCAGTGAAGGCACGGTGATGCCGGGCAGTGGCCGGTTTTCAATACTCCGATGGCTTGGCCCTTGCTCACGGGTGCGCCCTTTGCGAGTTCGCTGTCCACTGGTTCAAAGCTGCTCCGCAATCCGTCCCCGTGGTCGATGGTGATCACCGGACGATCCACCACTACGCCCACGAAGCGCACGGTGCCGTCGGCGGGGGCGGCGACCGTGACGCCGTCGTCGACTGCTTGCAGATCCACTCCGCGGTGCCCGCTCAGCCACGGCTTGTCCGGAGGGTCGAAGCCACGCAGGACGGCAGGCTTGGGGGAGAGAGGCCACGCCCAGTCCGGACGGACGCCGGGCGAGGCGGTTGGGTCCGGCGACGGCGACGCCACGGCGGGCGCCGCGCCGAGGGCAACGAGCAAAAGAACGTAGGCCGGAAGATGTGCAGGTCTCATGGAACAAGCCTTCGTTGGCCGTCCAGGGTCCGAAAGCCGCAAGTTCGGCTATGTGGAAAACGGTGGGGGAAATCTGCCGAAGGAAAGAGGCCGAACCCGTGGCTTTTGCGGTCAAGAGGCCGAAGGCGCTGTAGTACACTTGGTGGAGCAGTTTGCTGTGCCCTCAAGCTTGTTTAGAAGCGCTTCTCATTCAGTTGCGCGGGGGTCCCAGGCTGACTACGCGTATCCAACCCTCCAATTGCGAATCCTCGCGGATTCAATGCTGCGGAGGATTGTGCCTCTTGCGGTCCGGCGAGTCATTGGCCGGATGAGAAGTGCAATGGATGCCAGGAGCCAAGGCCCGTTCGGGTCCGGCTAATTAACCGTCAACTATTGGCAGGGTAAGAGCGGCCCGTGTGGCTCTCTCATGAATGACCTGCCGGAAGGAGCGTCGGCATGCCCGTCGTAACTATGCGCCAGCTGCTTGACAGCGGCGTCCACTTTGGACACCAGACCCGTCGTTGGAACCCGAAGATGAAGCGATTTATCTTCACGGAGCGCAACGGCATCTACATCATTGACCTTCAGCAGTCGCTGTCCTACATCGACCGCGCTTTCGAGTTCGTCAAGGCTACTGTCGCCCACGGCGGCACCGTCCTGTTCGTCGGCACCAAGAAGCAGGCCCAGGAAGCAATTGCTGAGCAGGCTACCCGTGTTGGCCAGCCGTACGTCAACCAGCGTTGGTTGGGCGGTATGCTCACCAACTTCCAGACCGTTGCCAAGCGTATCCAGCGCATGAAGGAACTCGAAGAGATCAACTTCGAGGACGTCGCAGGCTCGGGTTACACCAAGAAGGAGCTCCTGCTCCTCAAGCGTGAACTCACCAAGCTGGAAACCAACCTCGGTGGTATCCGCAACCTGACCAAGGCTCCTTCTGTTCTGTGGGTTGTTGACACGAAGAAGGAACACCTGGCTGTTGACGAAGCCAAGAAGTTGAACATCCCGGTTGTTGCCATCCTGGACACCAACTGCGACCCCGACGAAGTCGACTTCCCGATCCCGGGCAACGACGACGCCATCCGCTCCGTAAACCTGCTGACCCGCGTGGTTGCCGACGCCGTTGCTGAGGGCCTCATCGCCCGTAACCAGCGCGCAACCGGTGCTGCAGAGGCCCCCGAAGAGCCGCTGGCTGAGTGGGAGCGCGAGCTCCTCGAAGGCAGCAAGGCCGAAGCTGCTGAAGCACCGGCCGCCGAAGCTCCGGCTGCGGAAGCTGCCGAAGCACCGGCCGCCGAGGCTACCGAAGCTGCTGCCGGCGAAGCCGAAGCAGACAAGTAAATCCGGACCTTTCCCGCGCCGATTTCGGTGCGGGGAGCTACTGACAGGATGGCGGCCCACCAGGTGGGCTGCCGTCCTGTCAGTCCGTAAACACATAAATTTCTAGACAGAGGGGTTCACATGGCGAACTACACTGCTGCTGACATCAAGGCCCTGCGCGAGCGCACCGGCGCCGGCATGATGGACGTCAAGAAGGCTCTTGACGAGGCCAACGGCGACGCCGAGAAGGCCATCGAAATCATCCGCATCAAGGGCCTCAAGGGCGCTACGAAGCGTGAAGGCCGCTCCACCGCCGAAGGCCTGGTTGCAGCCAAGGTCACCGACGGCGTGGGCGTAATGATCGAGGTCAACTGCGAAACCGACTTCGTCGCCAAGGCTGACAAGTTCATCCAGCTGGCCGACAAGGTCCTGGCCGTCGCCGTCGAGTCCGGCGCTGCCGACCTCGAGACCCTGCTGGCCATCGACGTCGACGGCAAGCCCCTTTCCGAGGTTGTCGTCGAAGAGGGCGCCGTTCTCGGTGAGAAGGTTGTTGTCCGCCGCATCGCCCGCATTGAAGGCGGCACGGTTGACGCTTACCTGCACAAGACCTCCAAGGACCTCCCGGCCCAGGTCGGCGTCCTGTTCGCCGTTGAGGGCGAGGGTGACGCCGCTGCTACCGCAGCCCACGATGTTGCTGTCCACGTTGCAGCCATGGCCCCGAACTACCTCAGCCGCGAAGATGTCCCGGCCGAGCTGGTCGAGTCCGAGCGCCGCATCGCCGAAGAGACCGCCAAGGCCGAAGGCAAGCCGGAAGCCGCTCTCACCAAGATCGTCGAAGGCCGCGTGACGGGCTTCTACAAGGGCGAAGTTCTCTTGGACCAGGCATTCGCCAAGGACTCCAAGAAGACCGTTGCGCAGGTCCTCGAAGAGGCCGGCGTCAAGGCAACTGCCGTTGCCCGTTTCCGCGTCGGAAACTAGTTAGACATACAAAAGGGGTGGTCACTTCGGTGGCCGCCCCTTTTGCATGCAACGGCAGGCCCGCGCCGAGTGCATCCAGAGCCGGCAGCTTTCTGCCCGGCCCCCAGCAAGATAATCTAGCCAGAGTCCACAAACGGGAAGGCACCATGGAAACCGAGAACACTGCAATCCATCCGGAGAAGACCCGTCGTCGTGTACTGCTGAAGCTGTCCGGCGAGGTCATCGGCGGCGGAAAGCTTGGTGTTGACCCGGAAACCGTCCGCGCCATCGCCAAGCAAATCGCCGCCGCCGTGTCCGAGGTCGAGGTGGCAATCGTCGTCGGCGGCGGTAACTTCTTCCGCGGCGCCGAACTGTCCCAAAGCGGCATGGATCGCTCCCGCGCCGACTACATGGGCATGCTCGGCACAGTTATGAACTGCCTGGCCCTGCAGGACTTCCTGGAGCAAGCGGGCGTCGAGACCCGCGTCCAGAGCGCCATCACCATGGGCCAGGTGGCCGAGGCCTACATTCCGCGCCGTGCCATCCGCCACATGGAGAAGGGCCGCGTCGTCATCTTCGGGGCGGGCGCAGGCCTTCCGTACTTCTCCACCGACACCGTGGCCGCCCAGCGTGCACTCGAAGTGCATGCCGACGTCGTCCTCATGGCAAAGAGCGGTGTGGACGGCGTGTACACCGCGGATCCCAAGAAGGATCCCACGGCAGAGAAGCTCGAAAAGCTCAGCTACGACGAGGCCCTGCGCCGCGACATCCGCGTCATGGACCAGACCGCCATGACCATGTGCAAGGACAACAATTTGTCCATGGTTGTCTTCGGCATGGAAGGCGAAGGGAACGTCACCCGGGCCATCCTCGGCGAAAAGCTGGGCACCCTGGTCACCCCCTAGCAAGGGCTAGGATATTTCTAGGACTCTTCCGCCCGCAGGGGCGGAAATTTATTGTGCATTGCGGCCCGTGGACCGGGGCGCGACTATTTCTGAGGAGAAACCGTGATCGAAGAAACCTTGCTCGAAGCCGGGGAAAAGATGGACAAGGCGGTCGAGGTAGCCAAGGAGGATTTCGCGTCGATCCGTACCGGCCGCGCGAACCCCGGACTCTACAACAAGGTGATCGTGGAATACTACGGCACCCCCACACCGCTGCAGCAGCTGGCTTCCTTCGCTATCCCGGACGCCAGGACCATCCTGATCACGCCCTTTGACAAGACCTCAATGCGCGATATCGAAAGGGCCCTGAGCGACTCCGAGGTCGGCGCCAATCCGTCCAACGACGGCAACGTCATCCGGATCACTATCCCGGAGCTCACCCAGGAACGCCGCAAGGAATACGTCAAGATCGTCAAAGGCAAGGGTGAGGACGCAAAGGTTTCCATCCGAAGCATCCGGCGCAAGGCCAAGGACGCCCTGGACAAGCTCGTCAAGGACGGCGAAGCCGGCGAAGACGAGGGTGCCCGCGGTGAAAAGGAACTCGACGCTATCACCAAGGCACACGTCGACGGTATCGACGAGCTCCTCAAGCGCAAGGAAGCCGAGCTGCTCGAGGTCTGATGAGCGAGGCTGAGCCGGCGCCCGCGCAGGGGATTCCCACACGCGCCAGACGCCAACGAGGCAACCCGACGCCCAAGGCGGGCCGGAATCTTCCGGCCGCCATCGGCGTCGGACTCGCCATGCTCTTCGCCGTCCTCGGCGGGCTGCTGTTCCTGCCGTTGGGGTTCGTTCTCCTGACCACTGCGTTTGCGGTCCTCGGCGTGTGGGAAATTTTCCGTGCGCTCGAAGGCCAGGACACCAGGATGCCGATCATCCCCGTGTTGACAGGTACCGTGGCGATGCCGCTTGCGGCTTACTTCGGTGGCACCGAAAGCCTGCTCTTCGCGATGGTGCTGAGCAGCACGGCGGTCCTGCTCTGGCGTTCCCTCGAAAGCGCCGCGGGAGCTCCACGCAGCGTCTTCTCCGGAATCTTCACGCTTGCCTGGGTGCCTTTCCTGATCAGCTTTGCCATCGTGCCCCTCCATGCAGGCGGGGGAGCGACGACGGCGGGTCCCTGGCCCGGCGGGCAGGTTCCCGCGGGTGCCTGGCAGATTGCCGTGATGCTGCTGCTGGTGGTGTCCAACGACACTTTCGGGTACCTCGTAGGGGCACTCTTCGGGAAGCACCCGATGGCCCCCAAGATCAGCCCCAAAAAGACCTGGGAAGGGTTCGCGGGCTCAGTGGCAGGTGCCATGGTCATCGGGATCCTCGCCAGCGTTTTCGTCTTGGGCAGGCCTTGGTGGGTCGGGGTGGTGCTTGCCGTGGGCATGGTGGCCGCCGCTACTGCCGGTGACCTCGCGGAATCCATGGTCAAACGGGAACTTGGCGTCAAAGACATGAGCAGTATCCTGCCCGGACACGGCGGGGTCATGGACCGCCTCGACTCGATCGTCTTCGCGGCCCCGGCAGCATATATTCTTTTCGCGCTGTTGAGCGGCGCCTGATAACCACCCAGAAGGAAAGCAGTGGCAGTGGACATTCGTCGCCAGATCCCCGCAGCATTTGAGCGCGTGGCGCACAGCAAGTATGGCTACAACGCAAAGCAAGTTGACCAGTTTTTCCAGCGCGCCCGGTTGTCGTTCGAAAACCGGGCCGAGGCGTCGGAGAAAATCGTCAGCAGCGATGTCCGCGCGGTTTCGTTTGATCCTGTCAAGGGCGGCTACGACGCTACCGCTGTGGACGCCGCGTTGGACCGCCTCGAAGATGCCTTCGCCCGGCGTGAACGCGACGAGCTGATAGCGGCCGAAGGCGAGGAAGCCTGGTTGCTGAAGATCGGCAAACTCTCAGGAGTGTTGCGGGGCCGCTTGCACCGGCCTGATGGCGAGCGTTTCCGCCGGCCGGACAAGAAGCGTGCGCACAGCTACAACATCGCCGAGGTCGATGCCTTGTGCGTCTCCCTGATCGGTTACCTCGAAAACGACAAACCGCTGAGCGTCGACAACGTCCGCCGAGCCGCTTTCTCCGAGGCCCGCGGGCGGGACGGCTACGAAGAGGCGCAGGTTGATGCCTTCCTCGACCGGGTTGTCGAGCTCATGGCGGCGATCGACTAGCGGAGCTGGCGCTCCGTGGCCACCGGCCGTTCCGGGACGTGAAGCCTGGTCATCAGCCGGGTGACAGTCCCGGGTACCCGGTGTTTCGTGGCCCGTGAGACGAGCACCATCACGGCAAACGCGGCAGGCACCGTCCACGCCGCGGGCTGGGCAATCCATCCGGGCGCTGCGGAACCGATGACCGTACTCGATACCAGCGCACCCCCGCAGAGGACGGCTCCCGTCAGCATGCCGGCAATCGCGCCTGCGTCGCTCAGGCCGCGCCACCAAATGCCGAGCAGCAGGACAGGACAAATGGTGGACGCCGTGAAGGCGAACACCAGCCCTACGCTGCCGGCCAAGGCCATTGAATCCGTCGTGAATGCAAAGGCCAAGGGGACGAGGGCGGCCAGGAGGGCGGCCACCCGGAATCCGCGCACGCTCCCGCCAAGAAGGTCCTGGCTGATGACGCCGGCCAGCGAAACCACCAATCCCGACGTCGTCGAGAGGAATGCGGCAAACGCGCCGGCAACCACCAATGCCGACAGGAGATCGCCCGGCACTCCACCCAGCAGCTTTCCAGGCAGCAGCAGGACCAAGGCGTCGGGCCGTCCGCTGCGTGGAAGCTCAGGAGCGAAGACCCGACCAAGCAGGCCGGACGCCGTCGGGAATAGATAGAAGACCGACAACAGGCCCAATACGATGAGGGTGGTCCGCCGCGCCGATTGGCCGTCCGGGTTGGTGTAGAAGCGGACGAGGACGTGGGGGAGTCCCAGCGTTCCGAAAAGCAGCGCCACCAGGAGCGAAACAGTTTGGTAGAGCCCGGCCGCGGGAAGGCCCGTGGGATTGCTCGACGCCTCCGCCAGGACCGGTGAGCCGCCGCCCGACTGGTTCAGCAGCAGGTACACCACAGGAACGGCCAACGCTGTGAGCTTGAGCCAATATTGGAAAGCCTGTACGAAGGTGATGGAACGCATGCCACCGGCCACTACCGTGACGCAGACCACCGCGACGACGGCGATGGAGCCCACCCAGGAAGGCAATCCCGTGCTGATCCGGATGGTGAGCCCGGCGCCCTGAAGTTGCGGCACGATGTAGAGCCATCCGACAGCAACAACCACAAGGCTCGTGACGCGGCGGACGGCTTTCGACTGGAGCCTGGCCTCCGTGAAATCCGGAATCGTGTAGGCACCCGATCGGCGCAAGGGGGCAGCCACGAACAGCAAGAGCATCAGGTAGCCGGCCGTGTAGCCCACGGGGAACCACAGAGCATCCGTCCCCGTCAACAGGATCAGCCCCGCGACGCCCAGGAAACTCGCTGCCGACAAGTACTCGCCGCCGATCGCCGAGGCATTCCACCACGGCCGGACAGTGCGGGATGCTACGTAGAAGTCGCTCGTGGTGCGCGAAATGCGCAGGCCGTAGAAGCCGATCCCCGCAGTCGCAAGCGCCACGCCCAGAAAAGCCGCGAGCCCGACGGCGGGATTCACTTCTCCTCCACAAGATCGCGGTAGCGGGCTTCGTTCCGTGCCGCGGAGCGGTTGTAGAGCCATGCGCTCAGGCCGATCACCGGATAGAGCGCTACTCCAAGGATGATCCAATTTACCGGGACGCCCAGAATCCGCATCTGCGCGAGCTGGGGGACCAGCGCCACCATGGCACCGTAGGCGGCCAGCAGCAGCAGGAATCCGGAAGCCACAACTACGGCAAGGCGCAACTGCGAACGGATGAGTGACCGGACGAAGACCTGCCCGACGTCGGAGTCTTCGGCGGCCTCGCGCGAATTGTACGGACGCTTGGGGGCTACCCTGGCAACTGATTGCGGGGCCGTAACCCTCACCCGCGTCATCCTTGGGGCCGGATCCGGGTGGCCTCGAGCTTGTCCCGCACGGCCGGAAGGTGCCTGCGGCTGATCGGCAGTTCGGCTCCGGCCACCGTGACGCTGGGGCGTGCGGCGGCAAGTTTCATGTGCCCCACGTGGTTCAGCGACATCAGGTATGAGCGGTGGATGCGGATGAATCCGGCTTCCGCCCACTGCTGTTCGAGGTCGCTCAGGGGTACCCGGATCAGGTAGCTTGCCTCCGCGGTGTGCAGCCGGGCGTAGTCTCCCTGGGCCTGGACATAGCTGACGTCGTCCCTCCGGATCATCCGGGTTGTTCCGCCTTGGTCAACCGTGATCATCTCCGGTACCTTGCTGCCGTCCTTGATGAGCTCGCTGATGCGGCTGACGGACCTCGCCAGGCGTTCGGCACGCACCGGCTTGAGCAGGTAGTCGACGGCAGCCAGTTCGAATGCCTCCAGCGCGCAGTCTTCGTCGGCGGTCACGAAGACGACGGCGGGAGGGCGGGGGCTGCGCGAGATGGCGCGGGCGATGTCCAAACCGGAAAGCGCGGGCATGTGGATGTCCAGGAAGACCGCGTCCACGGATTCCGTTTCGAGGGCGCTGAGGGCTTCGGCGCCCGAGATTGCGCGGTGGATTGCGCCGATACGCTCGTCCCGGCCCAGCAGGAAGGCGAGCTCTTCAACCGCCGGGAGCTCGTCGTCGGCGACGAGTACGTTGATCATGGTTATAGATTAGCCTCAGGCATCATGGCTCGGCTGGGACTTTGGCACGCGGATGGTGATCAAGGTGCCCTCGCCCGGTGCGGTTTCGATGACGAGGCCGTGTTCGTCCCCGTAGACCTGCCGAAGGCGGGCATCGACGTTTCGCAGTCCAACATGGTCGCCGTCGGCGTGTCCCGCCAGGACCGAGCGCAGGTGTTCCGGATCAATGCCCACGCCGTCGTCCTCGATGGTGACCTCCGCGAAAGCGCCGGAGTCGTTGGCGCAGATGGTGATGTGCCCGGGTCCTTCCTTCGCTTCAAGCCCATGGCGCACGGCGTTTTCCACGAGCGGTTGCAGGCTCAGGAAGGGAATCACCGTGCTCAGGACTTCGGGCGCGATCCTGAGGCTCACTTGTACCCGGTCTCCGAAGCGTGCCTTCTCCAACAGCAAGTAGCGGTCGATGCTCCGGAGTTCTTCCGCCAAGGTGGTGAAATCCCCGTGGCGGCGGAAGGAGTACCGAGTGAAATCCGCGAACTCGACCACCAACTCGCGTGCCCTGGCGGGATCGGTGTTGATGAACGACGCAATGGCGTTGAGCGAGTTGTAGATGAAGTGGGGGCTGATTTGTGCGCGCAAGGCCCGGACTTCGGCCTCCATGAGCAAGGTGCGGGAAGCGTCGAGTTCGGCCAACTCCACTTGCACCGCCACCCAGTCGGCCAGCTCGCTTGTCGCCCGGACCAACCCCGCACCGGTTTGCGGCGCGAAGGCGGCGACCGCCCCCACCACGCGGTTTCCGGCCCTGATCGGTGCCACGACGGCGTTCAGCTCGTGCGACGCCGGGACAACCACGGTCCGTCCGTCGGAGAGAACCCCGGAGGCGAGCTCCATCAGGGAGGCTTTGACTTCTTCCGCCGCGCCATCCCACGCCAGGACTGACTCGGTGTCGGTGATCGCCAGGGCGTCGCAGCCAAGCAGGGAACGCAATTGCTTGCTTGCCTTGGCAGCTCCCGCCGCGTGGAGCCCGGTGCGCAGGTGCTGTCCAGCGCGCGACGCCGCGTGCAGGGTTTGGTAGGTGGCCCTCTCGGCGTCTGTTCCCAGCTCGCGGAAGGAACGGATCACCTTGAGGCCGACCCCGACGACGATCGCCACGGCGAGCACGATGACCGCAATGGCGGCGGCGGTGACGAGCGGGGAATCCGGCATGGAGCAAGACTAGCGAACCCGCCGTTCGGCGCAGCAACGTGTCCGCTGGGCGACGCCTATGCCGGTGAATCTGGAAGTGGCGAAGCTGCGCGGCGATAGTGATTCCAGTCACATCGGCCAGGAGTGTGTGGTCGATGTAGACGTCCACAACCAGGAGGAAGCCATGGGTAACGAGGCCCAGACACCGGACGCAGCGGCGTCCGTTGATTTCCAGGAAGTCCAGCAAACGGGGCAGTTTCAGGAGCTTCGCAAGCGCCACCGCAGTTTTGTCTTTCCAATGGCCATCGCATTCCTGCTTTGGTACTTCGCCTACGTCCTGCTGGCTGACTACGCGGTGGGCTTCATGTCCACCAAGCTGTGGGGCAACATCAACGTCGGCCTGGTCTTGGGCCTGCTGCAGTTCGTCTCAACTTTCGGAATTACGGGCTGGTACGTTCACTACTCCAACCGGAAGCTGGACCCGATAGCCACGGAAATCCGGAATGAGATCGAGGGCCATGAGTTCGACAAGGGCAGCACCGTGAGGGGGGCGGCGAAATGAGTGCCATGGTCCCGATGGTCAACGTTGCCGCTCTGAAGGACACCACGCTGTTGAACATGGGTATCTTCGCCCTGTTCGTCCTGGTCACCATGGTGATCGTCTTCCGGGCCAGCCGGAACAACAAAACGGCTGCCGACTACTATGCTGCCGGGCGCTCGTTCACCGGTTCGCAGAACGGCACCGCCATCGCCGGCGACTACCTCTCCGCGGCCTCCTTCCTCGGGATCACCGGGGCGATCGCCGTCAACGGCTACGACGGCTTCCTGTATTCGATCGGGTTCCTCGTCGCATGGCTTGTCGCGTTGCTGCTTGTCGCCGAACTCATGCGCAACACGGGTAAGTTCACCATGGCCGATGTGCTTTCCTTCCGGCTGCGCCAGCGCCCGGTGCGGATCGCCGCGGCCCTCACGACTTTGGTCGTCTGCTTTTTCTACCTGCTGGCGCAGATGGCCGGCGCCGGAAGCCTCATTTCCTTGCTCCTGGGCATCGGCGACTGGGGCGGGCAAGCCCTGGTGATCGTCGTCGTCGGCGCCCTCATGATCATGTACGTGCTGATCGGCGGAATGAAGGGCACCACCTGGGTCCAGATCATCAAGGCCGTGCTGCTCATCTGCGGTGCGGCAGTCATGACGCTCTGGGTGCTGTCCATCTACGGCTTCAACCTGTCCAACCTGTTGGGTGCCGCAGCGGATACCGCCAAGAACCCCAACGTGCTGAACCCCGGCCTGCAGTACGGCAAGACCGACACTTCCAAGCTCGATTTCCTGTCCCTTGGGATGGCGCTCGTCCTTGGCACAGCCGCCCTGCCACACGTGCTGATGCGCTTCTACACCGTGCCAACGGCCAAGGAAGCCCGCAAATCGGTGGTCTGGTCCATCTGGCTGATCGGGTTGTTCTACCTGTTTACCCTGGTCCTCGGCTACGGCGCGGCAGCCCTCGTTGGAGCCGACACCATCAAATCGGCCCCGGGCGGGGTGAACTCCGCGGCGCCGCTCCTGGCGTTCCACCTGGGCGGGCCGTTGCTGCTGGGCTTCATCTCGGCCGTCGCGTTCGCCACGATCCTGGCGGTGGTGGCGGGTTTGACCATCACGGCAGCGGCGTCGTTCGCCCACGATATCTATGCGAACGTCATTTCCAAGGGCAAAGCCGGCGCCGGAACCGAGGTAAAAGTGGCCCGGCGGACTGTGGTGGTCATCGGGGTCCTTGCGATCATTGGCGGTATTTTCGCCAATGGGCAGAACGTAGCGTTCCTCGTTGCCCTCGCTTTCGCAGTGGCGGCGTCCGCGAATTTGCCGACCATCCTCTACTCCCTGTTCTGGAAGAAGTTCACCACCCAGGGCGCCACCTGGAGCATGTACGGCGGACTTGCGGCGGCCATCATCCTGATTGCCTTGTCGCCGGTTGTTTCCGGCGCCAAGACGTCCATGATCCCGGGTGCCAACTTCGCTGTCTTCCCGCTGAGCAACCCGGGAATCGTGTCCATCCCACTCGCCTTCCTGCTCGGCTGGCTCGGAACCATGGTGGACAAGCGGCGCGAAGACACGGCGAAACAGGCCGAGATGGAAGTCCGCTCCCTGACCGGCGTCGGAGCCGAGAAAGCGGTGAACCACTAGGAGTACCCGTCCGACGCTCGCTCACAAACAAGGCCCTTCGGAGTGACGCTCGCTCACAAACAAGGCCAAATGGCGGATCCCTCCTGCAGAAAGATCTGCAGGAGGGATCCGCATTTTTCAACCAAAGGTGAGCGGGCATCCGCTTAGTGGTTGTGGCCGCCCGGCAGGGAGTGCTCTCCGTGCGGGACGGCATGCGCTCCGGCCACCGAGGCGGCGAGTCCCGGCGTCGTAATTGCTGCGACCACGACGGCGGCGGCAAAGGCTGCGCCCAAAAGCGCGCCGGCCCGCGGGGGAGCCTGCGCTACTCCGCCGACGTCGTCGCGGAACCTTCGGGCGAGCCAGGCAGAGGATCCCAGTGCCATCAGGACCAGGAACAGAGCTGCCAGATGCCCGCCGTCGAGCACTCTTTGGGCCATGCCGGCAACCAGGAATCCGACGTGGACCAGAACGGCCGCGAGGAGGCCCAGGGTTGTTGGTTTACGGAACCGGAGCCGCCCCCGTTGGAGGCTGCCAATCGAGCTGGCGAGAAGCGCCAGGCCCCAGGCCGCGAAGATGCCGCCCGCCCACACAAGGGGTCCCCGGCCCGAAATGTAGCTGGATGCGATGGAAAGCTCCACGAGGCCGGCCCCCATTCCCGCGAAACACGAAAACAGGGTGAGGGATGCCCCGGCGGTGGGTCCTACGGACGTCGCTGCTTGAGCTGACACGGACGGCTCCTTCCGGATTTCCGGGTTTTCTAGACGTGGGCCCTGGCGGTGGTGGCCGGAACCTTGTCCTGCGAGAGGCCGATGCCGAGGAGGACCACAGCGCTGGCCAAGTGCAGGACGTTGTCTGCGCCGTTAAGGGCAATGATGTTCAGCGCGGAGCCCACGAGGAACAGTCCGAGGATGCCGACAAGCAAGTAGACCGCACCGACTGTGGTGTTGATGGTCTTGGACAGCACGGTGCTGTTCATGCCCGCGTAGAGCAGGGCGGCGCCGATAGCGAGGTGGATGATGTTGTGCAGGGGGTTTACCGCAAAGATGATCAGATTGGCACCCTCGGTAGCGAAGAATCCAATTCCCGAGGTGACGAAGAATCCAACGACACCCACGAGCAGGTAGACGGCTCCAAAGATGGTGGCGATCAGGCGGTTGGGCGAAGTGCGCATGGTCCAAACCTTCCGGTATGGCCGGTTTGTATCCGGCCTGTGTTCGAAACCCCGGACGGGGCTCTCAACCAGAGATTCGGACCACCCGGCGCTATGGATGGGTGGGATCGGACGAATTTTTTCGACGTCAACCTTGTGGCTGGAGACGGATGGCGTCCATCTTCAAATCATTGCCTTCAAAGCTGTACCTGAAATTGAGGATTTTGCCTTGGCACTGCAGGGTTCCAGCAAGGTTGGCCGTATTGGTTCCGTTGACCGAACTGACGTTCACCGAGTCATAGTGGGGCTTGCAGCTGTTGTCCAGACCGAGGCCCGCGACGCCGGAAACGAACTCCTCTTTCGTCAAGCTTTGGGTGAGGACAGGGTCCATGTACTGGTCGTAGGCTTGCGAGCTTTGGCCGTTCACGATCAGGCGGGTGAAATCATCAGAGACGGCCATGGCCCTGTTCGTTGCATTTCCCAACAGATTGACCAGCACGACGATCCCCACAATGATCAGCACCAGGACCGCGCCGCCCGCTCCAAGGAGGATCCAGAGGAGCTTTCGCTTCTTCGCTGGCGGCGGGACGGGCATTCCGTACGGGCCGGGGTATTGGCCCGGCGGGCCGTAGAGGTTTGGCTGCGCATAGGGGCCAGGGTATTGGCCGGGTGGACCGTAAGGCGGGGTGCTGCCGTACTGCGGCGCTCCACCGCCCCACGCCGGCGGGAAGGCTTGCGGTTCCTGGTTCGGCTGCGGCGGTACCTGCGGGGTGCTCACGGTGGTTCCCCTTCCCGGCGGCCAGGCCTGCGTCGCCAACCGGACGGAAGCCGCCACCCGGCCCCAAAGCGTCCACCTGCATCAAATCGCACATTCCGGCGCGGAGCAAGGGCATCATCGAGCTTGGCTGGCTCCCTTTAACGCGCTCAGCCGGTGCGGAGCGCCTTCTTGGTATTCCGGTTCAAAAGCGGCTGCACCCGGAAGGGAATCAATTCCCCCATGGACATGGCCGTGTCCGTTCGTTCCACCCCGTCGCACGCAAGGATCTTGCCGTTGATCCGGAACAGATCCTCGGCGTCGAGAGCCACCACCCGCAGCAGCAGGTCCGCAGAACCGGTCAGGCCGTACCCCTCGAGGATTTCCGGGATTTCGGCGAGGTCCAAGGCAAGCTGTCCAAGCTTTTGCTGCTGCACATGCACCGAGATGAACGCCATGAGGGGGTAGCCAAGGGCGGCGGGGTTGATGCGCCGTTCGAAGGAGAGGAACGCATGCTTCTTTTCCAGGAGGGCCATGCGTGCCTGGACCGTATTCCGCGACAGTCCCAGCTTCTGCGCCAAGGCGACAACCGTGCCGCGTGGATCCTTCGCCATGGCCGAAAGCAGGCGTGTGTCGGTGCCATCTAAAGCTTGCATAATGCGCAACGTTAGCACGGTGCGCCTGCCCGAGGTAGGGCAAAATGCGCAGAATTTCCAACGGTGGTTGTACCCAATGAGCATTGTGAGTAGGGTCACAATTAATCCAGGCGACGACGCCCGGATGCTGGCCCGCGGGTGGATCACAAGTCCCTCCAAAGGCCTGCGAGCACGAGCTGAAAGGTGCGATCAACTGTGTTGACGGACGAACCCGGCCAGGACGCCTACAAGGCTTCGAATCCCGGAATCAGTGCAGCAAGCCCGCGTCGGACCGGCGGGGATCTGGTCCAACTGATTTCCCCGGAAGGGGAACGCATCAGCCACCCGGAGTTCGATCTCTGGGTCAGCGATGTCACGGACGAGCAACTGTGCTCGCTGTACGAAGACATGGTGGTCATCCGCCGCATCGACGCCGAGGCCACCGCCTTGCAGCGTCAGGGAGAGCTGGCCTTGTGGCCGCCCCTGCTGGGCCAGGAAGCATCGCAGATCGGTTCCGGCCGGGCCCTGCGGGACGACGACTTTGTCTTCCCCAGCTACCGGGACAACGGCGTTGCCTACTGCCGCGGTGTGGAGCCCACGGACTTGGTCCGTGCCTGGCGCGGCAATGCCTCCTCCGGCTGGGACCCGTACCGGCACAACATTGCCACCCAACAGATCATCATCGGCTCGCAATCGCTGCACGCAACCGGCTACGCCATGGGTATCCAGCACGACGGCGCCGACTCGGTAGCGGTGGCGCTCTTCGGAGACGGTGCGACGAGCGAGGGCGACGTCAACGAGGCAATGGTCTTCGCGGCAAGCTTCCAGGTACCCGTGGTCTTCATCTGCCAGAACAACCACTGGGCCATCTCCGAACCCGTCCGGATTCAGTCCCACATCCAGATCGCCGACCGTGCTTCGGGCTTCGGAATCCCCAGCATGCGCGTCGACGGGAACGACGTCCTGGCTGTTTTGGCCGTCACCCGTATCGCGTTGGACCGGGCCCGCAAGGGCGGCGGACCGACGTTCATCGAAGCGGTGACCTATCGCATGGGCCCGCACACGACGGCGGATGATCCCACCCGTTACCGCGACGCCAACGAGCTTGAGGACTGGGCGGCCAAGGACCCGATTGCCCGCCTCAAGGCGCTGCTCCGCACCAAGGGCCTCCTGACGGAAGAAGTCGAAGCCAAGACCCAGGCCAAGGCGGACGAGGTGGCAAGGAGCCTGCGGTCAGGCGTCATCAACATGCCGGATCCCGCGCCACTTGACCTCTTCAAGCACGTCTACAGCACGCCCAACTCCTGGATCGAACGCCAGAAGGACCACTACGCCCGCTATCTGGAAAGCTTCAGCGGATCAACCCAGGAAGGTGCACTCTGATGAGCAAGTTGACTTTCGCCCGCGCCATCAACGCCGGCCTGCGCAAGTCCCTCGAAAACGATCCCAAAGTTGTCCTCATGGGTGAGGACATCGGTGCGCTCGGTGGCGTTTTCCGGGTCACCGACGGCCTCCAGAAAGACTTCGGCAAACACCGGGTGGTTGACACCCCCTTGGCGGAATCCGCGATCATCGGCACCGCCGTCGGACTGGCCTACCGCGGCTACCGCCCGGTCTGCGAAATCCAATTCGACGGCTTCATCTACCCGGCATTCGACCAGATCGTCAGCCAAGTAGCCAAGATGCATTACCGTACCCAGGGCCGCGTCAAGATGCCCATCACCATCCGCGTTCCCTTCGGTGGAGGGATCGGGTCACCCGAGCACCACTCCGAGTCCCCGGAGGCGTACTTCACCCACACCTCGGGCCTCCGCGTCATCAGCGTCTCCAACCCGCAGGATGCCTACACCATGATCCAGCAGGCCATCGCCTCGGACGATCCGGTGCTGTACTTCGAGCCCAAGCGCCGCTACCACGACAAGGGTGAAGTGGACGAGACCGCAGATCTGTCCACGGCGCTGTCCATGGAGAAGGCAAGGGTGGTCACCGCAGGCAGCGACGTCACCTTGGTGACGTACGGACCGCTCGTGAAGACCGCGAACGACGCCGCCATGGCCGCCACCGACGAAGGGGTCTCGGTGGAGGTTATCGACCTGCGCTCGCTGGCTCCGATCGATTTCCCGGCAGTGGAGGCGTCCGTCCGCAAAACCGGCAGGCTCGTCATCACCCACGAGGCTGCGCAGTCCGGCGGGCTCGGCGCCGAAATCGCCGCCAGCATCACCGAGCGTTGCTTCAACTACCTTGAATCGGCGCCGGTCCGGATCACGGGATTCGACATTCCGTACCCGTATTCAAAGCTCGAGATGCACCACTTGCCGGATCTGGACAGGATCCTTGACGGCGTGGACCGCGCACTCGGCCGCGGCAACTCCCTGAGCGGGCTGGAAGGATGAGCGCCACCATGATCAAGGAATTCAGGCTGCCCGACCTCGGCGAGGGACTCACGGAGTCGGAAATTCTCAGTTGGAAGGTTGCGGTGGGGGACACCGTGACCCTGAACCAGGTCATTGCCGAGGTGGAGACGGCCAAGGCCGTGGTCGAGTTGCCTTCGCCCTTCGCCGGAACCGTGGCCGCCCTGCACGAGCAGGCCGGTTCGGTTGTGGAGGTCGGCAAGCCGATCGTGTCCTTTGAAGTCGACGACGCCGGAGCCTCGCCTTCCGCTGTTGCCGGTTCCGCTGCGGGCGCATCGGTGGAAGGCCCCGCGGAGACCGCGGCGAAGCGCGAGCCGAACCTCGTAGGCTACGGCGCCGTCGTCGAAAAGTCCGGACGGCCGGCCCGCCGCCAGCGGTCCTTTGACGGAAGCACCGGCGAACGCGAGGCCGCCCGGGAAGCGGTTCCCGCCGTCGAGCCCGTTCCAGTGGTTGAACAGCCCGGACCGCTCTCCGTGCCAAGCGGGCAGGCAGCGGAGCAAGAGCGTCCGCGGTCCACGCCTCCGGTCCGCAAACTGGCGAGGGATCTCGGAGTCGACCTCGAGCTGGTCAAGGGAACCGGACCGGGAGGCCTGATCACCCGTTCGGATGTCCAGGACTTCGCGGCCGGGTCCCAGCCGCAGCTCATCGCTCCCGAGGCCGCCGCGTCCGCCGTCGGGGTTTCCACTGAACGCGAGACCCGCACACCTATCAAGGGAGTCCGGAAGTTCACGGCCGCTGCCATGGTGCAAAGTGCGTTCACGGCGCCGCATGTGACCGAGTTCCTGACCGTTGACGTCACGCCCACCATGGAACTGCTGACGCGGCTCAAGGCGAGTCGCGAATTTGCCGGGTACAAGCTCACGCCGTTGACCATCGCGGCCAAGGCGGTGTTGATCGCCTTGCGCAGGAACCCGACGCTGAACTCCCGCTGGGACGAAGGCGCACAGGAGATCGTGCAGTTCAACTACGTGAACCTGGGTATCGCCGCCGCCACTCCGCGGGGTCTGACTGTTCCCAACATCAAAGAAGCGGACAAGATGACGCTGCTGGAACTGTCCACGGCGCTGTCCGAGCTGACGGACACGGCACGTTCAGGCAAGTCTTCCCCGGCAGATCTGACGGGCGGGACCATTTCGATCACGAACATCGGCGTGTTCGGGATCGACGCCGGAACCCCCATCCTGAACCCGGGCGAGGCTGCCATCGTGGCGCTGGGATCGGTGCGCAAAGCTCCTTGGGTGCACAACGACGAACTCGCGGTGCGCCAGGTGATGTCGTTGAGCCTGTCCTTCGACCATCGACTGGTGGACGGCGAACAGGGCTCGAAGTTCCTGGCCGACCTGGGCGCGATCCTGTCCGACCCGGCAACCGTCATGACCATGATCTAGCGGCGCGTTCATCCAGCCGCGCGTTCAGGCCCAACTAGCTCGCAGTTGTTGTCGTTTTGGAGGCTCAAAACGACAACAACTGCTGGGCCCACGCCGTCAGGGTTCCCTGGCCGAGCTTGCGAGGCAAGGGTGGCGGTGGGGAGTTAGACGATATGAAGTGAGGGCGTTCGTTCCCTGCCCGTCCGGACCGGGCCATTGTCGCCGGGCGGCCGCGCAGCGCCGGCCTGGCATGAGGGGTATCCCTGGTGCCGGGGGCGGCGCTGCGGGGCCTGTGGCCCGGCGGAATTGGCGGCTATGTTTGAGCATACTTTCATCGGGCTCGATGTTCACGCGGTTTCCGTTGTGGGCTGCGCACTGAACCCGGAGACCGGCGAACTGGTGCACGCGAAAATGGACTCCGACCCGGCGGTGGTGCTGGAGTGGATCCGCCGCTGCGAGCCGCCGGTGAAGGTGGTGTATGAATCCGGCCCCACCGGATACGTCCTGGCCCGGTACCTGCGCGAGGCCGGCATCGACTGCGTGGTCGCGGCGTCCTCCAAGTTGCTCCGCGCCCCGAGCGACAAGGTCAAAACCGACAAGCGTGATGCCCGCCTGCTCGCCGAGATGCTCGCCCTGGGCCAGATCACCCAGGTGCGGGTCCCGACGCGGGACCAGGAAGACCTGCGGGACCTGTCCCGGCTGCGGTCCACCGCGGCGAAGAACCTCGCCCACGCCCGCCAGCAGGTGAATGCGATCCTGCTCCGGCACGGCATCCGGTACCCGAAGGAGACCAAGTGGACGAAGGAACACGGGGCCTGGCTGCACCGGCAGCGGTTTGACTCCCCGGTGTTGCAGTTCACCTACGACGCCGATGTGGAACAGGCCGAGCTCCTCGCAGCACAGCTCAAGCGCATCGATCAGCGCGTCGTGGCGGCCGCCAGGGAATGCCAGTACGCCCCGGTGATCGACGCGTTGATGTGTTTGCGCGGCATCCAGACCACGACCGGGTTCGGGCTCGCCGTGGAGATCGGGGACTGGACCCGCTTCACCGGGTCCTCCATCGGCTCCTACCTGGGGCTGGTCCCCAGCGAGCAATCCTCGGGCCAGTCCCGCCACCAGGGACCGATCACGAAAGCCGGCAGCAAATACGCCCGGAAACTCCTCATCGAGGCAGCCTGGCAGCACCAGCGCCCCTACTCCCGGCCCGGGGAACGGCTGCTGCGCCAGCTGGAGCTGGTCGGCCCGGCCACCCGCATCAGGGCCCTGGAAGGCAACCACCGGCTCCACCACAAATGGGAAGTCTTCGACGCCCGCAAGAAACGATCCGTCACGGCAAACACCGCGATCGCCAGGGAACTCGCCGGCTGGTGCTGGTCCCTGGCCGCACCCCTGCAGCACGGCGACCACGGGCAAGGAGACCGCATGAACGCGGCCTGATCAACGTGCCGTCCGGGTGCATGGCGGACGTGACGTGGCAGCACTCCGGGGCCCAACTCGAGACCCAACTATGAGCAAGCGGGCCATACCGTTGACGCCCGATGTTAGACAGCGATACGCCCCAGCCGAACAATCGTCATGCGGTAAGCAACCCGCGAATATCAGTCTGACACTGCAGTCGAACACAAGACCCGCCAGCACACCCACCACACCCGGACAGCACCCCAACGGAAAGCGGCCCCCGACACCAAAACCGGGAGCCGCTCACCACTGCCTCTTGACAACAGCTTCTACATATCAGTTGGG
>NZ_JBFTPW010000030.1:0-54098 GCF_056398685.1 Arthrobacter sp. 01T428
TGGAGTAGCGATGACCTCGCAGCGATCGCGCACACCCTCAACACCAGGCCACGTAAAGCACTCGGCTGGAAGACGCCCGCCGAAGCGCTCGAGGAACAGCTACGATCAGTTCAACAACCCGGTGTTGCGACGACCGGTTGAATCCGTCCTGGGTGCCCCGGTCGGAGTGGAAGACGACCGGGCCGCCGATGAGGTGGCCGTGGTTCCGGGCCATCCGCAGGGCCGCGGTGCACAGGCTGGCGCGCATGTGTTCGGCCATGGCCCAGCCGATGACCATCCCGGAGAACAGGTCGATGACCGTGGCCAGGTAGAGCCAGCCCTCGCCGGTGCGCAGGTAGGTGATGTCCCCGACCAGCCGGGTCCCGGGCACCGCGGAGGTGAAGTCGCGCCTGCCCTGGTCATCGAGCATGTGGTTCTCGATATGAGCGGTCTTGGCCTGCGGGTCCTGGAGCGTGGTCTTTTTCCAGGCCTGGGTGCGGATGGCCCGCAGGCCGTGCTCGCGCATGATGGCCCCCACGGTCGGGGCGGAGACCTTGGTCCCGGCCGCGTTCAGGAGCCGGGTCAGCTGGTCCCGCCCGGCACGCCCGGACTCCTTCGTGTAGAGCTTGGTGACCGCGGTGACCAGCTCCCCGTGCCGCACGGTGCGCGGTGAAGGGCCGGCAGGTTTGCGCCACCGGTAATAGGAGGCCCGGGAGACGTTCAATTTCCGGCAGAACCACACCACGGGATGGTTGGCCTTCTCCGCTTCGATGAATTCGTAGAAATCCTCTACTTTTGCTTCGCGGCAAAGAAGGCGCTGACTTTTCCCAGGAACTCGACCTCGGCCTTCAACCTGGCGTTTTCGGCCAGCGCTTTCTGGTGTTCATCCCACGCCACCGGGCCCCGGTCCTCGGCCTGGGCAGGGGCGTCTGGTTGCTTGTCCCGGGACTTGTGTACCCAGTTTCCCAGCGTGCTTTCCTTCACCCCGATCTCCTGCGCGATCTGCTTCACCGGCCGGTCCGAAGACAAAACCAGTCGAACCGATTCCTCCCGGAACGCGGCGTCGTATGTCTTTCTGCGGGTCGTCATCTGAAACTGAGGCTCCCATCAAGCTGTCTCACAAAACCATACGGCCGCAGAAACGCTCGCTCAGATCATCTGAGCGAGAGATCCCGAGTTTGGCCACATACGTGAGCGAGCGTCGCCCGATTCGACGACATAAGTGAGCGAGCGTGCAGGAGTTTGGCTCGACGCAATCCTAGCTGTCTGATTCGTACGGCATGGAACAGCACGGGATGGGGTAGAACTTAACCATGAGTGTTCGTACCCCTGACCCGTACTCCGGCTGGCTTTCCGATGAAGACCTCTTCGAAGCCCGCGGCCGCCTCCCCATGGTTTACGTGGAGGCGGTTCCCGTACGTCTGGATCCGCTCGGATTCGTCAACGAGGTAGGTACCCTTCTGCAAGGCGACGCTGACGGCACCATGGTCCGTTCCTTCGTGTCCGGCCGCGTGCTGTATCGCGAAACTATCCGGGCCGCGCTGTTGCGCCACATGGAAAAGGACCTCGGCCCGCTGGCCTTCCCGCAATTGCCCGTCAGTCCCGTGCCGTTCACGGTGGCCGAGTACTTCCCGGCACCGTCGCAGACCGGCTTCACGGACGACCGCCAACACGCCGTGTCCCTTGTTTACGTCATCCCCGTGACGGGCGAGTGCGAACCTCGCCAGGACGCCCTCGAGCTGACGTGGATGACTCCGCAGGAAATCCTCAGCGACGACGTCCAGCAGGAATTCAGCGGCGGCCGCGGCAATCTGGTGCGCCAGGCTCTGGCCTTCGCCGGCGTCGGACAGTAGCCCGCGCAGTTAGTAGCGGCAGCGCGGGTAATAGCCGCCTCCCCGATTTGCTCGGTGGGGTTTTATAGACTGTTGGGCGGACCCCAAGAGAACCAAAGGACTTCCGATGACTCACAGCCCAGCCGACCAGCAGTACCGTGAAAAGCAGGCTGGGGCCCTGCAAATCGGGGACTACCTGTTCCTCCCTGGTGATGGTCCCGCGGAGCAAATCACCCAGATTGAGCTCGAACACGACGATTTTGGCGTGCCCGCGCTCATCCTGGTGACCACGCTCGACGGCGGGAACGTGCGGATCGCGATCGGGTCCAGCGTTCCGGTGGGCGAAGCGACCGCCATCCCGGACGTCGCCGACACGCCGCTCGCCGAAGTTCCGGCCCCGCTCGGCGAAGAGCCGGCCCTGGAGCCGGATACTAGCGACGCGCCCGACGGCGGTACCTCCGACGGCGGCGACGCGCCCGCGGAAGCCGTTCCCGCCGTCGTCGTGCCTCCTTTGCCTGCGGTGGCACCGACTGTCAGCCGGCCGGCGGGGCCGGATCCCGCGCAGCTCGCCCTGATCCCCGAACCGACAGACTCTCCCGAGAACATCGTGGGCGCCGCTGGCGAAGCGCACCCCGGCCGGAATGGGGTCGCGGTGCTGAGCGAGCGCCTCGTGAAGGGCATCAATACGAAGTCGGGAAGCTGCCTGCGGGACCTGAGCGACCTGGCCCACGACCTTTTCATCGAGCTGCGGGATCCGGACCGCGCCCTCGCGGTGGCCGATATTCTCAATGTGCTCCCCTACGACGGAAACCGCGACCGGTGGATGTCCGTTGAACGTTCCCTCGCACTTTCCAGCTTCATTTGCCGTGAGCTCGGCCAAACGGAACGCGCGGCAGTCTACGATCAACTCCTGCAAGCCCCGGACACCGTGGAGACAGACCCGTTCAAGGCCCGGATCGCCGCCAAAGTCCGGCAGCGCGGGCTCAACGAACCGAACCTGTACGACAAGGAAATCTTCCGCTCCATCGACAACGGCAACCGCGATGCCGAGCGCGAATGGCGGCTGCTCCGGCTCGAAACCCTGCTGTTCCTCCGCTCGCACGGCGGCTCGAACACCCTGGGCGTGGGGGAACTCGATCACCGGATCGCGAACGAACTCGAGGCCGTGCGGGCGTAGGCGCTATCGGAGGATTTCGCAAGACCTGTCGCGTTCGCGCCAACGGCGGTAGATTCGGGCCATGACGAACAATCTGAGCGTTGTTGTTAATGCCGACGCGCAGCAAGTTTGGACTTCGCTGCGCGAACCGTCGCTCGTAGCTCAATGGCACGGCTGGGAGGCCGACGAACTCGGCGACGAAATCAACCAGATCTACTTCAGCACCGACGTGGTCGAGGGTCCCGACCACACAAGCCTCACTGTGAACGGCGGCGACGTCTTCGAGCTCACCCCGGTCAGCGGAGGCACCGAGGTCCGCGTGACGCGGGCGGCCCTGGACCATGATTCCGAATGGGCCGCGTGGGACGAAGACATCACCCAGGGCTGGCTGACGTTCCTGCACCAGCTCCGATTCGCCCTGGAACGCCATCCGCACGGGCACCGGCGCACGCATTTTGTCTCCCTGCCTGGCGGCAGCGGATCCGGGATCCAGAAACTTGGACTGGCCGACGTCCCGGCACCTGGCGAGGAATACTCGCTCACGCTTCCCACGGGCGAGGCCCTCTCCGGCAAGGTCTGGTTCCGGAGCAACCACCAGGTGGGCCTCACCGTCCACAGTTACGCGGAACATGGCGACGGGCTGCTGATTGTGGCTGACCAGCCGGTGATTCCGGAGAAGAGGCCCGACGGCGGCACGATCGTGATCGCTTCGACCTACGACCTGGGCGCGGCCAGCCTGGACTCGATCCGCTCCCACTGGGACAGCTGGAAGGCTGAGAACTACCCCACAGAGGTGCATTCGCACTGACGATTCACGCTCCGGGGCTGGCAGACTGTAACGGTGCCAGCCGATTCTTCCGTGCCCCATTCCGGGTCTAACTCCGAGTCCGATCCGTCCACGCTCGCAGCTGCCCAGCAGTCCGCGTTTTCCTTCGAGGTGGGTGCGCGGCTCAGCGAAACGCGCCCGCCGTCGTCGGGCTTCTTGAACGCCGACGGCGGCAGCCGTCACGACGGCGGCCAGCGCGGAGAGTTCCTGGGCCGCACCGGCACCATCACCACCCCGCACGGCCAGATCCAGACGCCCGCGTTCATCGCCGTCGGGACGAAAGCCACTGTCAAAGCCGTTCTGCCCGAATCCATGAAGGAGCTCGGCGCGCAGGCTTTGCTGGCCAACGCCTACCACCTGTATCTGCAGCCAGGGCCGGAGATCCTCGACGCGGCGGGCGGTCTTGGCGCCTTCATGAACTGGGACGGACCCACATTCACGGACTCGGGCGGATTCCAGGTGATGAGCCTCGGCTCGGGGTTCAAGAAGGTCATCGACATGACCTCCGTGGATGCGTCGGGCCCAGACGATGCCGTGGCCCCTGGCAAGGAGCGGCTGGCGCACGTGGATGAGGACGGCGTCTGGTTCAAGTCGCACTTGAACGGGGACAGGCACCGTTTCTCGCCGGAGATCTCCATGCGGGTGCAGCACCAGATCGGCGCAGACATTATGTTCGCCTTCGACGAGCTGACCACCCTGCAGAATTCCCGCGGCTACCAGGAGGAATCCCTGGAGCGCACACGTCGTTGGGCCGAGCGCTGCGTGGTGGAGCATGAGAGGCTGACGGCGGAGCGCGTGGGCAAGCCCTACCAAGCCCTGTTCGGCGTCATCCAGGGGGCGCAATACGAGGACCTCCGCCGCAGGGCCTGCCGGGATCTTGGTGGGATGCCCTTTGACGGTTTCGGCATCGGCGGTGCACTGGAGAAGGAGAACCTCGGCACCATTGTGCGTTGGTGCAACGAGGAACTTCCCGAGAACAAGCCCCGCCACCTCCTGGGCATCTCCGAGCCGGACGATATCTTCACGTCCATCGAAAACGGTGCCGACACCTTCGATTGCGTCTCCCCTACCCGCGTGGCCCGCAACTCGGCGTTTTATACTCCGTCCGGTCGGTTCAACCTTTCCGGAGCCCGCTACAAATCGGATTTCGGACCCTTGCAGGACGGTTGCGATTGCTACACCTGCGCCAACTATTCGCGCGCGTATATCCACCACCTGTACAAGGCCCATGAACTGCTCTCGCACACGCTCATCTCCATCCACAACGAGCGCTTCGTGGTGAAGATGGTGGACGACGCCCGCTTGGCCATCGAATCCGGGGACTTCTTCGAGTTCAAGGCCGAGACGTTGGGGCGGTACTACTCCTAGGGTCTCGGTCGCTTCCCGGGCAGGCGACCCGCCGTCGTCGTCGAGATCGCGCCAAGGGGCGCCTCAGGGGCGGTCGGCCGTCACCACGCCGATCACCAGCAGCACCACATTGAGCACGACGGCGGGCGTCACCAAAACCTCCGGCGCGTTGAACAGCATGCCCAAGGCCAAAGGCGCCAGGGCGAAGAGGCACAGCACGTAGCCCCGGATCCTGGTTCCAAGCATGGCGGGTCCGCTCCGCCCAAGCTGCATCAGGTACACGAGCTTGGTCAGGTCTTCCTGCTGGCGGAAGGCTCGTCGCAGCATCCCCGCGCCCAAACCGCCTCCCGCCGCCGCACCCAGGACGAGGAGCTCCACCCGGAAGCCGCCCGCCAGCACGAAAAATCCGGCAGCCGCCGTCGTCCACAAACCCATCAGCATGACCGGCAGCGCGACGTGGACCCAGCGCGAAGCTGTCCTCGAAATCGGGAGGAGGGCGTCGAGGCTGGGGGCCATGCGCAATTGCCAAAGGGGCCCTGCCGCCGCTGTGGACGAGAAGATCGCCGCGGCAAGCAGCACCGGAAGCAGGATGACGGGTGAATCGAACGTCCGGACCAGCCCGGTCAAGGGAACGACGGCGAGACCCAGGCCCCAGCGCCACAGCCGCCCGGGTTGCCGGGCGAGCACAGTTGCCTCCGCGTGGAAGAGCGCGCCTGCTGCGGTGCTGGGCGTGCCGGGGAGCTTGACCCGGCTCCGTTTGCCGCCGCTGGAAAGCGAGGCACTGAGTTCCCCGGTGTCCATGAGCGTCAGTGCAGCCTGAACATGTCCCCTCGCGGACCCGGCTTTGAGCAGCGATGTCGTGCGGACGCTGGAAAGCTTGTTCCGCATCCCGAGCGCCGCCGCAACCAAAGCGACAGCAGGGGCAACGGCGAAGATCCAGTTCCCCTGCAGCGTCCCGAACAGCATCGCGCCGAGTGCGGCCGAAGCAGCCGCCAACAGCCAGTTCATCGGCCTACCTTGCCCGGCCGCCGCCCGTGAACGCGTCTGGGCGAACGCGGCCAGCGCGAGAATAGCGGCACCTGTCAGTGCCCCTGCCAGGACCCGTCCGGCAAACACCATCGCGTTCGAACCGCTGATGACTGCTACCGGGATGGTGGCGAGGGCTCCGACGACGGCGGCAGCCGAGACTGCGCGACGCAATCCTCGGGCTAGAAGCGGCTCGCGGTCGATAGCCAGCGAGTACCACCAGTGCCGCTGATTCGCCGTGATGGCCAGTGGCCCGAGCCTGCCCGCCACCCAATAGGCCGCGAGGCCCAAGAGCCCGAACCCAACCACCAGGCCGTATTCAACGGGGACCACGCCGTAGCCGACCGAAATCAGGTGGCCGCCGAAGCCATGCTCCGCTGCGGCAGTGAGCCCGTTGAGGAGGCCAATCGCGTAAATCAGGCCGACGCCGAACGTCAGGAATTGGATGTACAGTTCGTTGAGCCTGGAGAGCAAGGACTGGCCCCGCGGGCGAATCACCTTTCGAGTGGCACGCTCGGGGTCGAAATCCACGAACTCCGGCTGCGCTACGGCAGCAGTGGACATGCTCACCGGCGAATCCTTGCCACAGCCTCGTCCGTACTGACCACGCGCGCACCGCCGTCGTCGACTATTACCGCCCGGGTGCACGCCGCTTGGGCGACGTCCGCATCGTGGGTGACCATGACGACGGCGGCACTCTTCTTGGCAGTCCGGGCGATCCGCTGCGCAAGCAGGCCGCGCATGCGGGTATCGAGCCGCTGTTCCGGTTCGTCCAGGACAAGCAGTTCGAAGGGCCGGATGAATGCCGAGGCGAGGAGGAGTTTGCGGCGCTGTCCGGAGGAAAGCTGATCGGGAAAGGCATCGGCGGCGGTTTGAAGCTCGAAGAAGCCGATCTCTTCCTCCACAGCCCCGTCGGGGTTGGCGAGGCCATGCCCACGGGCCACCAAGGAAAGGTGCTCACGGACCGTGAGTGAATCGAAGTAGGCATCCTCATCCAGCAGCACCGAGACCTTGCTGCGGAAGAGGGCCGAGCGGTCGTCCGGCATCAAGCCAAGAACGTGGGCATCGCCCTCAATGGCGGCCTGGGCGCCAATCATCGTGCGCAGCAGGGTGGACTTGCCGGCACCGTTTTCGCCCACCATCCCGAGCACTTGCCCGGAGAAAACCTCGACGTCGAGCGGCCCGCACACAGCATGCTCGCCATAGCCTGCAACAAGATTCTCGGCCGTCAGAACGGCGCTTCCCAGCTTCATCCTCTGAAACTACCGGACTTCCCTGCGGTTCCCCTGAGCCGACGGCCGGACGCCCGCTCACATAAATGCCGTCCCGGCCCGACGCCCGCTCACATAAATGCCGTCCCGGCCCGACGCCCGCTCACATAAATGCCATCCCGGCCCGACGCGCGCTCACATAAATGCCATCCTGGATTTCCTGCTCAGGCCCAGTAGCTGGGCTCGCGCTTCTTGATCCAGCCAATGACCAAGGACGTCACCGGCACGAGGATGTACTGGACGCCGACCTTGTACACGAAGCCAACCAGCACGTAGTTGACGAAGCTTCCGAAGTCCGTAATGCCAATGACCGACGCCGCGATGCTGCAGAAGATAAGCGTGTCCACGAATTCGCCGACCCCGGACGAGCCCATGAGCCGGGCCCAGAGAGTTCTCTCACCCGAACGGGCTTTCATCTTCACCAGGATCAGGGAGTTGATTGTCTGGCCGGCCAGGAATGCGAGAAGGGAAGCAAGGACGATCTGGGGAACCGGCCCCAGTGCGCCTTCGATGGCGGCCTGCTTGGCGTTGCCATAGTCGTCATTGAAACCCGGCAGCGCGATGATGATCCAGTAGCAGAGCGATGCGAACGCTGACAGCGCGAACGAGGTGATGATCGCTTTGCGGGCAACCTTGAATCCATAGATCTCGCTCATGACATCGCCAAGAATGTAGGCAAGCGGGAAGAGGAAGAATCCGCCATCGGTGATGATCGGACCGAAGACGACGCCTTTGGCAGCGCCAATATTGGACAGGATCAGCACGACGGCCATGCATGCCAGCATGATGCCAAAGTACGGGGAGCCTATCGACGCGAAGCGCGGCGCGGGTTTACTGAGGGTCTGGGATTCTGGTGCTGACGTCATAGCTTGTCCGTTCATAGTGGTTCGCGCAGGCGGCTGGAGTAAGCACGGCGCCCCGCTTTATTAGCACTGGTGGTGGACCCGCCTGCAAAACCGCGGAGCCTCCCCCATTCTCGCATCGGGGAATCGAGAATTGTCAGGCAAACTCGCCACCGCCGACGACGCGTGTCACCCCAGGTGAGCGAGCGTCCGGCCAAAACCCGACATAGGTGAGCGAGCGTCCGGCCCAAACCCGACATAGGTGAGCGAGCGTCCGGCCAAAACCCAACATAAGCGAGCGAGCGTCGGGGTCGCCCCGGACCCGTTCGACCCCCTCTGGCGGGGCGGCGCGGGGTACGGCAAGCTTGGTCGAAGACCAGCAGAGCGGCGGGATACGGAACGGAGCGAGGGACGCACATGGCAGCGAACTTTGACACGGTGGACGACTACATCGCGGCGCAACCCGGCGAGGTGCAACCCATCCTTCACGAGGTCCGACGGCGGGCCCTGGCAGCAGTGCCCGGAGCCGCGGACAGGATCAGTTACGGGATCCCCACCATCACGCTCGACGGCCACTATGTCGTGTATTTCGCGGCGTGGAAGCACCACATTTCCGTCTATCCAGTGCCCGACGGCGGCGAGGACTTCGAGCGCGAAATCGCCCCGTTCCGGGCGGCCAAGGGGACGTTGAAATTCCCCCTCGGGAAGCCTATGCCGTACGAGATCATCGAAGAGGTGGCGACGCTGCTGTCTGAGCGCGAGAGGCGACGGGGCGGGTACTGACAATCGGCCTGGGCAGGGGTACGGTACAGCCATGCGCCGCGATGAGCTCGAGCACGCCATCCGGGCCGCCACGGATGTCATCCACGGCGACCGGGTGATCGTGATCGGCAGCCAGTCAATTCTGGGATCGTTCACGGAGGACCAATTACCTGCCACGATCACCATGTCGGATGCCGTCGACATCGCGCCATTTTCCGACGACGACGCCGGCACGCTCGCGGACAGCATCGATTCTGCCCTTGGCGAGTGGTCGCCTTTCCACAAGGAGTTCGGGTTCTATGTCCAGGCGGCCGAAAGGGAGACCGCGGTGCTCCCCGACGACTGGGAGTACCGCCTGGTCGGCGTGCGCAATGAGCGGACCCGAAACAGCACCGGGCTTTGCCTGGACCCTTACGATCTCTGCGCGGCGAAGCTCATTGCTGCACGCCCCAAAGACCACGCGTTCGTTCTTGCACTCATCGAGTCATCCCTCATCGAGCGCGTCCGGCTCGTGGACAGAATCAGGCTGATAGACCCATCCGAGCCTCGACGGGATGCGGCTTTGTCTTGGGCCATGTCCGTTTGACCCGGCCCCGGCCGGCCCGAACCCGTCCGAAACCGAAGGAGCTAGGTAATGACCAAGGTAGTGGCGTTCATGTCGATGTCCCTCGACGGCTACGTGGCCGATCTCGAGGACGGCGTTGACGAGGTCTTCGACTGGTACTTCGCCGGCGACGTCGACGTCCCTACCTTCAATCCGGGCTTCACGTTCCATGTTTCCGAAGCGAGCGCTGAACACCTACGGGCTTTGATGGGCGAGGTAGGCGCGATGCTCACCGGGAGACGCACCTCCGACCGCGCCGACGCTTGGGGCGGCCAGCACCCGTTCGGCGTGCCCGCGTATGTGGTGACGCATCAGATGCCGGAGGGGTGGCCCCGCCCCGACACGGCGGTGCATTTCGTCACCGACGGACTGGAAAGCGCCGTCGCGCAGGCAAAGGCCGCTGCCGGCGACAAGATCGTCGGCATGCACGGGCCGGACACCATTCGGCAGTGCCTCGATGCCGGCCTGCTGGACGAAATCCGCGTCGATCTGGTTCCGCTGCTGCTCGGATCCGGTATCCGGATGTTCGACCGCGTTGGGAACGCGCCGCTCACTTTGGGCAACCCGACCGTCGTCGAGGGTGTGGGTGTCACGCACTTGAGCTACCCGGCCCTCAAGGAGTAGACCCCAAACGTGCCGCACGAAACTACCCCGAGTGCGCCTCCAGGAACGCGTACACCTCAGTCTCGTCGACGCCGGGGAACGCGCCCGGCGGCATGGCGGCCAGCAGGTGCGAGTGGGCGCGGGCGGACGGCCAGGCGTTGCCTGCCCAGGATGAAGCCAACGACGCCGGCGGGCGCTTGCAGCAGTTCGGGTCCGGGCACGTCGAGGTAGCCCGCGCCGTCGTCTCCCTCCCGCGGAACCACTTCACGTGCTGGTACGGAACACCGATGCTGAGCGAGAACTCTCCCGCCGCCGATCGCTCCGTGCGCGCCGTGCACCAGTAGGTGCCGGAGACGGTGTCGGTGTATTGGCTGTAGGCGCTGAACTTGTCCGGAACGTCGAACACGGCACGCGAAGTCCAGGCTTTGCACGCCGGTTGGCCCTCAATGGCGCCGGTATGGTCCTGGGGGAAGGCCACGCCGTCGTTCTCGTAGGCCTTGTAGATGATGCCGCTCTGGTGTGTCTTCTGGAAGTGGGTGGTGATGCCCAGGTGTTTCGTCGCGAGGTTGGTGAAGCGGTGTGCAGCGGTTTCGTAGGAGACGGCGAAGGCGTCGCGGATGTCCTCCACCGCGATCTCCTTGGCGGCCTTCGCCTTCTGCAGGAACTCCAGGGTGGCGTTCTCGGGCAGGAGGAGAGCCGCGGCGAAGTAGTTCGTCGCGACCCGCTGGGCCAGGAAGTCGCCGTAGTTCTTGGGTGTCTCGTGGCCCAGGACGTAGTGTCCCAGGGCCTGCAGGAGGACCGAGCGGGGATCGTGGTCCTGCCGTTGGCTCTGCGTGAGATAAATTCGGTGATTCTTTAGATCGGTCACTGAACGGGTGGAATGGGGCAGGTCACCCACGTGGTGGAGCGTGAATCCGAGGTGGTCCGCGATGTCCGCAATGACGTGCTGGCTCAAGGGCCCGGTCGTGTATCCAACGCCTTTGAGGACCTTCTGCGCCTCGGCCTCGTACTCCGGAAAATAGTTGCCGCGCTCGCGCATCATGGCACGCAGTTCGCCGTTCGCGCGGCGAGCCTCTTCCGGCGTCGCGACCTGCTCGTTGAGCTTGCGTTCAAGCTCCTGCAGGAGGCCCACTTGCGACTCGAGAACATCGAGTGGAAGCCGCGAGCTGACACGGATTTTCGGCAGGTTCAACGACTCGTACAGGGGCCCGCGCTGGTACCGTTCGAGCTCGATTTCCAAGGCCGCCCGGCGGCTGGGCGGTTCCGCTCCGAGCAGCTGTTCGATGCCGACATTCAGGGCCGCCGCGAGCTGCTTCAGCAGGCCAAGTTTGGGCTCGCGCTTGCCGTTCTCAATGAGGCTCAGCTGGCTCGGGGCGGTCCCGACGGCGGCACTCACGTCGTCGAGGGTCAGTCCGGCCTGCTTGCGCAGATACCGCACGCGGCGGCCCAGGCTGATGACGTCCAGTTCGGCGGTGGAAGCGGACGACGACGGCGGCGGTACTTCGCGGTTCCAGCTCACAGGTGACATTTCTTGAGGATACGCGAAGAAGTGCATTTCTTTCCATGGTTTTTATCTAGAAAGCCCCTTGAAAGTGCTGAAAAGTAATAACCACGAAGTCCCGGTCGATGTGAACTGCAATGGCGCAGCGAAGGTCGGCCGGGGCGACATGCACAGCAACACGCCACAGTAGCGTCAAAGGAGACAGAACAATGACCGCAGCATTTGAACCAGGGCAGCCCACCTCCGCTCAGCAGCAGGCCGCCGCACTGGAGCTCGAATGGGCTGCCGACCCGCGTTGGGAAGGCGTCACCCGCGATTACTCGGCCACCGACGTCGTCCGCCTCCGCGGCCGCGTCTCCGAAGAACACACCCTGGCCAGGCGCGGCTCCGAGAAGCTGTGGAAGCAGCTCACGGAAGAGGCTAAGACCGGCGGTTACACCAACGCCCTCGGTGCGCTGACCGGCAACCAGGCCGTGCAGCAGGTCAAGGCCGGGCTGCGGGCCATCTACCTTTCCGGATGGCAGGTCGCGGCCGACGCCAACAACTCCGGCCACACCTACCCGGACCAGTCGCTGTACCCGGCGAACTCGGTCCCCACGGTGGTCCGCCGCATCAACAACGCCCTGCTCCGCGCCGACCAGATCGAATTCTCCGAAGGCATCCAGACCGTCGAGGACTGGCTGGTCCCGATCGTCGCCGACGCCGAAGCCGGTTTCGGCGGCCCGCTGAACGCCTACGAACTCATGAAATCCATGATCCAGGCCGGCGCCGCAGGCGTGCACTGGGAAGACCAGCTCGCGTCCGAGAAGAAGTGCGGCCACCTCGGCGGCAAGGTGCTCATCCCCACCCAGCAGCACGTCCGGACCCTGAACGCCGCCCGCCTCGCGGCCGACGTCGCGGGCACCCCGTCGGTGATCATCGCCCGCACCGACGCCGAGGCAGCCACCCTGATCACCTCCGACGTCGACGAGCGCGACCAGGAATTCATCCTCCGCGAAGGGGGACAGCCGGTCCGTACCGCTGAGGGCTTCTACAAGGTCCGCAACGGCATCGAACCCTGCATCGCCCGCGCCAAGGCCTACGCCCCCTATTCGGACCTCATCTGGATGGAAACGGGCACCCCGGACCTCGAACTCGCCCGCAAGTTCGCCGAGTCCGTCAAGGCCGACTTCCCGGACCAGATGCTCTCCTACAACTGCTCCCCGTCGTTCAACTGGCGCAAGCACCTGGACGACGCAACCATCGCGAAGTTCCAGCGCGAACTCGGCGCCATGGGCTTCACCTTCCAGTTCATCACCCTGGCCGGCTTCCACGCCCTGAACTACTCGATGTTCGACCTCGCCCACGGCTACGCCCGCGAAGGCATGAGCGCCTACGTCGAACTCCAGGAAAAGGAATTCGCCTCCGAGTCCCGCGGCTACACCGCAACCAAGCACCAGCGCGAAGTCGGCACCGGCTACTTCGACGACATCGCAACTGCGCTCAACCCGAACGCATCCACCCTGGCCCTGGTGGGATCCACCGAAGAAGGCCAGTTCCACTAACCTCCCGACGGCGGGCCGCTGCCCCAGCGGTGCGGCCGACAAAGGCAATCCTCCGCGTGCTATTCCCCATCCCCGTCCTGTGGCCTCGCAAAGCTCGGCCGAGGACGGGGACAGGGCCCCTTTTACGCACGCTTCCGGATCACCTTCGCCGACCTTGCGGCGCTTGGCGACTGGCGCACGAGGCCGAAGAGTCCGGTATTGCGGCAGCCTGCGTAAAAGGGGCCCCGTTTCCGGGTCCGTCCTCGCTCAGCGAGGTCGGACCCGGAAACGGGGAATAGCAGGCAGAGCAATCCCGGTCCGAAGGCCGGAGCCAGCCACGCACCGTATCGAACCCAGCTAGGCCCGCCGTCGAACATTGCTTCTCTGAGGAGAGATTGAAATGAACAGCTTCACCGACAATTACACGATCAACGGCATCACGCTGACCGCCCAGCCCATTCACCGGCAGAACGAGGTTCTTACGCCGGACGCCCTGGAATTCGTGGCAGCCCTGCACCGCGCGACGGCGGAGCGCCGCCAGGAGCTGATGCAGGCAAGGCACGCCCGCCGCGGCCAGATCGCGAGCGGACAGGATCCCCGGTTCCTCCCGGAGACGGCGGAAATCCGGAATGATCCGACCTGGCGGGTCGCTCCTCCGGCACCCGGCCTCGAAGACCGCCGCGTGGAAATCACCGGGCCCGTGGACCGGAAGATGACCATCAACGCGCTCAACTCCGGCGCCAAGGTGTGGCTGGCCGACATGGAAGACTCCTCCACCCCCACGTGGCGCAACGTCATCCAGGGCCAGCTGAACCTCACCGATGCCCTGGAACGGCGCATCGACTTCACCTCACCGGAGGGCAAGGAATACAAGCTCCGTGCCGCCGAAGAACTGCCCACCATCGTGGTGCGGCCGCGCGGCTGGCACCTGCCGGAGAAGCACATGCTCATCGACGGGAAGCCCGTTGCCGGTGGCGTGGTCGACTTCGGCCTGTTCTTCTTCCACAACGCCCGCCGCCTGCTGGCACAGGGCAAGGGCCCGTACTTCTACCTGCCCAAGATCGAGAACCGCCTCGAGGCCCGGCTCTGGAACGACATCTTCATCCAGGCCCAGGACCTCCTCGGCATCCCGCAGGGCACCATCCGCGCCACCGTGCTGATCGAAACCATCACCGCGGCCTTCGAAATGGAGGAGATCCTGTACGAGCTGCGCGATCACGCCTCGGGCCTGAACGCCGGCCGCTGGGACTACATCTTCTCCGTGATCAAGAACTTCCGCACCCGCGGGCCCCGCTTCGTGCTCCCGGACCGCGCCCAGGTCTCCATGACCCAGCCCTTCATGCGCTCCTACACCGAGCAACTGGTCCGGGCGTGCCACCGGCGCGGCGCCATGGCGATCGGCGGCATGGCCGCAGCCGTTCCCAACCGCAAGGACGAAGCCGCCAACACGGCAGCGTTCGAAAAGGTCCGCGCGGACAAGACCCGCGAAGCCGGCGACGGCTTCGACGGCTCCTGGGTAGCCCACCCGGACCTGGTCCCGGTGTGCCGCGAAGTGTTCGACGCCGTACTCGGCGAGCGTCCGAACCAACTGGACCGCTCACGCGAGGACGTCACCCCCGACGACCGCGCCCTGATCGATGTCGCCTCCACCACGGGCACCATCACCGAGACCGGCATCCGGAACAACATCGAGGTGGGCATCCGCTACATCGAGTCCTGGCTGCGCGGCAACGGCGCCGTGGCCATCCACAACCTCATGGAGGACGCAGCCACGGCGGAGATCTCCCGTTCACAGCTCTGGCAGTGGATCTACTCGCACGCCATCACCGACACCGGCGAAGTCATCACCCGCGAATGGATCAACGACCTCCTGGACGAAGAGTTCGCCCGCCTGGAACGCTTCGACGACGACCGCTTCAACGATGCCCGCAGCATCTTCGAGGAAGTCACCCTGGCCGAGGAGTTCCCCACCTTCCTGACCATCCCGGCCTACGCCCGCTACCTCACGGAAGCCCGCGAGGAAGCCACCAAGGAAGAACTCGTCGCCGCTTGAACCCGTAGATAAAGCCCCCGCCGCTGGGCTGCCTGCACTCTTCGCAACAAGTGACCCCGATGGTCGGGGCGGCAGCCCAGCGACGGAACCCCTTCATCAACACGTGCGAACTGGCAGCAGATGACTTTGCCGCTTGGGAACGGTCATCTGCTGCCAGTTCGCGCGGGGTTAAGGGACGACGGCGGCGCGCACTTAGCGCTGCCGGGCCACCCAGCGCACCGAGAGGGTGGTGCAGATGCAGAATGCGGTGACCGATCCGAGGATCACCAGGAGCGGCACGGTCCAGCTGCCGGAGATGCCGTGCACGTAGCCGATGACGGTCGGAGCCAAGGCCGCGAAGCAGTAGCCGATCCCCTGCACGACGGCGGACATCTTGCCTGCCGAAGCTTGGTCGCGCGCGAACTTGATGATGGCGATGAAGATGACCGTGATGCCGCCGCCCTGCGCTACTCCACCGAGGGACGACCATAGCCACCACCAGCCCGGGGCCAGCAACAAGCCCAAGGGCACCGTGAGCCACAAGGCACCCAAGGTGGCCGCCACCGCCGTCGTACTGGCGAAACGGGCGAGCAGCGGCACGCCGAGGCCACCGACTATCGCGAAAATCTGGAAGAGCGATGATCCCGCGCCGGCTTGCGCGGTGCCCATGCCCAGCTCGTCGGCCAGGAAGCTCGGGAGCCACGCGGTCACGCCGTAGTACGAGAATGCCTGGCCAGCGAAGCCGAGCGTCAGGCCAACGGTCAGCCAGCCAACCCCGGAAGCCTTGCCGCCCGCTCGTGAGCCGCCGGCGGCGGGCACAGCAGCGGGAACGAAAGCTTGCCGGGCGCCGACTGTGGGAATCCAGAACAGGATGGCCGCGAGGGCCAGCAGGGCACTCGCGGCGAGGGCAAGACGCCATCCCACGAGTTCCGCGAGCGGGGCCGTGGCCACCGAAGTCAGGAAGGACCCGATGTTCAGCGCTGCTGTGTAGACACCCATGGCGGTTGCCTGGCGTCGCGGTGCGAAGTCCCGGCGGATGATGAGCGGCACGGCGATGTTGCCGATCGTGATGGCGAGGCCGATAAGGACCGTACCCACCATGACCGGAACACCGCCGCCGCTGGAGCGGATCACGACGCCGGCCAGCACACCCACAAGAGTGAGCATCACAGCGAATTCGGCGCCGAGCCTGCGTCCGGCCATAGAGGCCAGCGGGGCGGCGAGCGAGAAGCAAAGCACGGGAATGCCCGTCAGCAACCCGAGTTCCACGGGGGAAAATCCAAGATCCCGTTTGAGGGAATCCACCACCGGCGCCACCGCGACGAAGGGTCCCCGCATGTTGAGGGCGATGAGGCCTATGCACGCAAGGATCAGCCAACCTCGGGGGACCTTGGCGAGGAATGGACCGGTCATGGGGCGCACTGCAAGGCGGGGAAAGTAGGCATCACCTTCATTGCTATCACGCCTCCACGGCGCGAACTGGCAGGCGATGACCCCAAAATCCGGGCAAAGTCAATTGGTCGTAGCAACGCGGGGGTTTATGCCGCGTGTAGCAGCTGGTTCAGCCGGTTGCTTGGAGCGTGGCTTCAATCACTGCCGGAGACAAAACGTGCTGGGTAACCATCTGGCTCGCACCGAGGATCGCGGCCTGGTCGCCCGCCATCGAGATGCCGATGCGCAGGTGCGAGGTGGCCAAGGGAAGGGAACGCCGGTAGACAACTTCGCGGATCCCGGCCACGAGGTGCTCACCGGCCTCTCCCATGCTGCCGCCAATCACGATCATGGAGGGGTTGAGCAGATTGACCACTGTTGCCAGGACATCGCCAACGTCGCGTCCGGCCTGCCGGAGTGCCTGGATGGCCTGGAGGTTTCCCTCGGCCACGAGCCGCAGCACGTCCCCGCCGTTGCTGGCCGGGAGTCCTTGGGCGTGCAGCTGGCGGGCGACGGCGGGTCCCGAGGCGAGTGCCTCGAGGCAGCCGTAGTTCCCGCAGCGGCAGAGCACGTCGTCGCCGCGGGGAACCCGGACGTGGCCGAGGTCCCCGGCCGTGCCGTTGGCGCCGCGCTGCAGCTCGCCGCTGCTGATAATGCCCGCGCCGATGCCCGTGGCGATCTTGATGAAGAGCAAATTGTCGTGGTCCGGCCAATACGCTGTGCGTTCGCCCAGTGCCATGATGTTGACGTCGTTGTCCACGAGGACTGGAACCGGCAGCGAGCGCTGCATGTAACGGACCACGTCGAATCCGTCCCAGCCGGGCATGATCGGCGGTTTGATCGGCCTGCCGGTGTCGTGTTCCACCGGACCGGGCAACCCGATGCCGATCCCGGCGAGGTCGTCAAGGCTGCGGCCGGCTTCGGTGAGAAGCTCCCGTCCTTCCGCCACCACCCTGCCAAGCACCACCTCGGGACCGTCTGCGACTTCCTGCGCGAGGCGGCGCTCGGCCAGGACTGTTCCACCGAGATCGGTGACCGCAACGATTACGTGCGTCGCTCCGACGTCGACCGCCAAGACAACGCGGGCCGCAGGGTTGAAGGCAAAGCGCGACGGCGGCCTGCCGCCACTGGAGCTTGCCTCGCCGGCGGGACCCACGAGTCCGGAGTTCATGAGGGCGTCGATGCGCGAGGCGACGGTGGAACGGGCCAGCCCGGTGGTGATGGCGAGTTCGGCGCGGGTCCGTGCCTGGCCGTCGCGAAGAAGCTGAAACAGGTCTCCTGCACGCGAAAGGCTCCCGGCGTCCTGTACGGAGCCGTCCTTGCCCGGGGCTTTTTCGGGTGCTGAAGTCATGCATCAGTGATAGCACGATTGCTTATGGCTGTCACGCAGCAAAAAGATTGTCGAATGATCTTCAACTTTTGCTTGCTCATCGACAAAAGTCGTCGTAGGTTGTTTGTGAGAAGGGTCACGTAGCCCACAAAGCCACGCTGAAACTCAGAGACTCCGTTTACGAAGAGGTAACTGATCTTGTCCAGCCACTCACAGGCAACACCGTTGGGATCACCAGGCCCCCTCGGCGTCGGCATCCTTGGCGCCGGCCCGGTCACCCAAGCAATCCACCTTCCTTCCCTGGCCCGGCTCCGGAACATCCTGGAAGTCCGCCACATCATGGACGTCGACTCCGCGGTTGCCGAATCGGTCGCAGCACGCGTCGGCGCCAAACACAGCACCAGCATTGACGCACTCCTGGGCGATCCCGACGTCGACATCGTCGCCATCTGCAGCCCCCACCAGTTCCACGCGGACCAAGTGATCGCCGCGTGCCGCGCGGGAAAGAAGGCCGTCCTCTGCGAAAAGCCCTTCGCCATGAGCGGCGAGGAGGCTGCCCGGATTTCGGCGGTCAGCGCGGAAACCGGCGTGCCGATCATCGTGGGCGCCATGCACACCTTCGATCCGGGCTGGCTCGCAGCCGAAGCCAACTGGGGCGATCTCCCCGAGAACGTCCACACCATCCGTTCTTCCATCGTTCTCCCGCCCAATGCCCGGTTCGAAGATTTCGCCACCGAAATCATTACCCGGCCAGCCAGCGGCAACCCTGACTACAGCGATATCGAGGTCATCAAGAACTTCCTGCGGGGCGGCATCATGGGCCTCGCCATCCACGACCTTCCGCTCGTCCGCCGCTTCACGCCGGATTTCGAAGACCTCGAGGTGCTGCAGGCACGCCACGTGCGGCCCTTCGGCTACGTGATTTCGCTGCGTTCTGGAAGACCGGGCGCAGGTGACCGGATCATCGAACTCAGGGCAGCCATGAACAAGACATGGAAGCCGGAATGGGTCTTCGAAGCGATCTCGGACGACGCAGCCCTTCGCGTGGACTTCACTCCTTCCTATGTACAGGCGGGTTCCGCGGTCGCAACCATCACCCGCGGAACCACAAGTACCACCTACGGACCGTTCGAGCACAACGGCTACGAGGGCGAATGGCGCGAACTCGCCCAACTGGCCCTCGGAACCAAGCAACCGCCGTCGGCCGAAAGCCTCATCAATGACCTCACCTTCGCGATAGCCATTGCCGACGCCACGGTGGACCTCGCGGCGGCGGAGCACGCAAACAGCCATGCAGGAGCCCGCTCATGAGCACCCAGTACACGGTCACTGCTACCCCGCAGGCGGAAGAGAGCGGCTCCGTAGCACTCGCGGTGGCTTCTCTTCCAGCGAGCTTCGGCCCGGTAGCAGCCGGGGAGGCCGCACGGATTTCCGCCATCGACGGCGCCGCGGGCTGGACCACCGAGGCCATCAAGGCGATCGACGGCGGAGCGTCGGGCATCGTCGTCGTCAACCCGGTCCCGGAAAACACCGCCGCCCTGCTCGACGCCGCTGAAGCGTCCGGCGTCGCGGTGGTCCTGGACCAGCGCTGGGCATCCAGCCCGGGTCTCGCCGGAGCCGAAGACGCCGTCCGCACGGTAGCCGGCCGCGCCGCCATGCTGGACACCGTCGCGACGGCCGCGGCAGGAACGGATCCGGAACGGCTGCTCACCGAGCACCTCGCCGCCGTCGTACGCGTCACAGGGCAACTGGACGCGCTTCGCCTCTTGCGCCGCGGCGCGCACGGCTACGCGGTTTCCGGGCGGCTCGCCAACGGAGCTCCGGTTTCGCTCCAAGGCGTGCTGAGCAACTCCCGGGCCGCCGGCGTCGACTTCCGCCTGTATACCGACGACGGCGGTGTCAGCATTGCTGTCCCGGAACCGCTTGCCGCCTGGCCGGCAGAAGTCCGCGCTACCGGGCAACAGGGGGAAATCCTCCTGCCAACGCTTTACGAATCCGCCCACCGCACCACCTGGCGCCGGCTCAAGGAACACCTCGACGCCGGTACTCTCCCCTCCGATCTGGCTGGCTTTGCGCGGCTGACGGAATCCATCGCGCACCTCTCCTGAACCTGCACCTCTCCTTAAACACGCAACCAGCACCATCGAGCGCAACAGAGCACCAAGCAATCATTAGCCTTCTCGACGACGAGCCGGACCGCACCAAACGCGAAGACCACGCAGCGGTCCCGAAAGGAATCATCATGAATGTTCAGTCCAAAGCCAGCCGCAATTTCTCCCGCAGGGGTTTCCTCGGCCTCACGGCGGCAGCAGCGGCTGTCCCCCTGCTCGCAGCCTGCGGAGGCGGCTCCAGCTCAAGCTCCAGCGCCGGTGGCGCGATCAAGTTCTGGGACATGCCATGGGGCACCCCGGCCTACAATGACGCCGCCAAGAAGATTGCAGAGAGCTACGTACCCACAGGCAGCAACGGCAAGGCCAGCTACCAGATCATCCAGTGGAACAACTTCTATCAGACCTTCTCCTCGGCCATCGCGTCCAAGACCGGGCCTGCGGTATCCACCGGTGGCGGTTTCCAGGCCTTCCAGTTCGAGCAGCAGGGCCAGATCGCCTACGCTGACAAGGTCATCGAGGCGCTCAAGAAGAACGGTCAGTTCGACGACTTCCTGCCGGGCGTGCTGGAGCCCTTCAAGACGGACAAGGGCTACGTCGCCGTTCCGTGGCAGCTGGACATGCGCCCGCTGTGGTACCGCAAGTCCCTCTTCGACCAGGCCGGCGTGGCGGTTCCGACCGACTGGCCCAGCCTGCTCGAGGCAGGCAAGAAGCTCAAGTCCATCGGTGCGGTCGGCTTCGCTACGGGTTCCGGCGCGGGCAACAACATCGGCAACCACTTGATGATCATGATGATGATCAACAACGGCGGTGGCGTCTTCACCAAGGACGGCCAGCTGGACGTCATGAACGACCGCAACGTCGAAGCCATTGAATTCCTGCTCGAGCTGGTCTCCAACGGCGTCGTCGACCCCGCGGCGGTCAGCTACACCACGGACAACCTCGATGCGCAGTGGAAGAGCAAGAAGGCTGCCTTCGGCATGTATGTGCTGGGCCTGCCGCAGCGCGTGGGCGACACCTCCGGAGACCTCCTGGTGGCAAGCCCGATGGCCGGTCCGCACGGCGACAAAGCAGCGTTGGTGTTCCCGAACAACATCATGATGTACAAGAACACCCCCTCCCAGGAGTCTTCCGAGGCCTTCCTGACCTACTACCTGGGCCAGGTCAAGGAGCTGTGGCGCCAGAAGCTGATGAACGGACTGCCGGTCTTCAAGTCCATCACTGAACTTCCCGAGTTTGCCGGCGATCCCAACAACGTCAAGATCGTCAAGGAATACCAGCCCATCGCGAAGACCTTCGCCGCGCAAGGCACCTCTCTCAACGCCAACCTCGCTGTCCTGGACGGCGGCCAGGCACTCAACCAGTTCACCCAGACCATCCTGACCGGAAAGACCGACGCCAAGACTGCACTCACGGCCTTCAAGACCGGCCTCGAATCCGTCATCAAGAAGTAAAGCCGTCGCCATGTCAACCACCACAACACAGTCCGGCCTCGCCCGGGCCCGTCGGGGACTCGCTCCCGGCGGGTCCGGCGGCGGGTCCGTAAACCGCAAGAGCAAACTGTCGGGGCAGACCAAGCGGACGTTCTTCTGGCTCCTGTTGCCCTCGATCGTCCTGCTCATCCTGATCAACGGCTACCCGCTGATCTACGCCGGCGTGCAGGCAACCCACGACGGCTCCCTCATCGACACCGGCAACTTCGTCGGCGTCGACAACTTCGCCACCGTCCTGTCTTCGCCCGCCTTCTGGAAGGCCGCACAGTTCACGCTGTGGTTCACGATCGTGGGCGTCTTCGGCTCCTGGCTGGTGGGCCTGGGCCTGGCACTGCTCCTGCGCACCAAGATCCCGGCGGGCGGCACCTTCAAGGTCCTGCTCCTCCTGCCCTGGGTGGTGCCGATCGTCGTGTCCTCCACCGCTTGGAACTGGCTCGTCGCCACCCCGGACAGCCTCATCCCCTCCATCTTCCGCAACCTCGGACTCGGCACACCGCTGTTCCTGGCCGACCCGCACCTCGCCGCCGTCATGGTCATGGTCTTCAAGGTCTGGGTCAGCTTCCCCTTCATGATGATGATGATCTCCGCCGCCCTGGCCTCCGTGGACACCACCGTCTACGAGGCAGCCAGCATGGACGGCGCCAGCAAGTGGCAGCAGTTCACCCAGATCACCCTGCCGATGATCGCCCGCTCCACGTACATCAGCTGGATCCTGATGACGATCTTCTGCGTCAACGACTTCCCCACCATCTACCTGCTCACCGGCGGCGGCCCCGTCGACGCCACGACCTCCCTCGTGGTCCTGGCCTACCGCAGCGTCTTCCAGGACTTCCAGACCGGTCCCGGCGTCGCGATCGCCTTCCTTATGACCCTCACCCTCGTCGTCGTGTCGGTCTTCCTGTACCGCCAGATCCGAAAGTCGAGCGTCGAATAATGAGCGCAGTACTCCACGCCCACCCCGAATCCGGACCCGCACTCGGTGTCGCGGGACCCGAGAAATCGCGCCGCGTCCTCTCCGAAGCAGGCATGCGCGGACGCTGGTGGCGGTTCGTCCTGATCCTTGCCATTACTGCGATCGTCCTCGTCCCGATCATGGTCACCGTCATCCTGGCCCTCACCCCGGGTCCGAACAGCACCGCTACCGGCCTGACGCTGGAAAACATCACCGGTGTCTTCTCCAAGACCCTCGCCAGCACCTGGTTGACCAACAGCCTCGTCACCACGCTTTCCACGGTGATCGTCGCCGTCGCCGTGGCCGCACCCGCCGGGTACGTCCTCTCCCGCGGCCGCTCGAAAGCCGTCTCCGGCTACTCCCTGCTGCTGTTCGTTATGCAGTCGCTGCCGATCATCACCTCGGTGGTGCCGCTGTTCATCCTCTTCGCAGGCATGGGACTCGTGGACAACCTGCTCGGCCTGATCATCATCTACGTCGGCTCGACAATGACCGTGGCCACGTGGATGATGGCGGCATACTTCGATTCCATCCCGGTCAGCCTCGAGGAGGCCTCGTGGATCGACGGCTGCTCCGTGTTCGGATCGTTCACGAAGGTGGTGCTGCGCAATTCCCTGCCCGGCATCCTGTCCACCGCGATCTTCGCCTTCCTCCTGGCCTGGAACGACTATCTCGTCGCGATCGTGTTCCTGCGCTCCAACGAGATCTTTACCCTGCCGGTGGGCGTGCAATCCTTCTTCCAGCAGAACATGACCGACTGGTCCGGCGTCATGGCCCTCGCCGTCGTCATGATGCTCCCGCCCATCATCGTTTTCGCCACGCTGAACAAGTACTTCAGCGTCGGCGGCATCGGCGGATCCCTCGCCGGCCGATAACCGAACCCTTTTCACGCAACTGACAACGCAAAGGAAAACCATGTCTTACTCCATCCAGCTGTACACCCTGCGCAATGCCATCCAGGAAGACCTGCCGGGCACCATCAAGAAGGTTGCCGAGATCGGTTACACGCAGGTTGAACCTTACAATTTCGTGGCCACGGCGAAGGAGCTCGGCGCCGCGTTGAAGGAGAACGGCCTCACGGCCCCGTCCGGCCACGCGCCGCTGCTGAGCCAGGACCAGGACGAGATCTTCGCCGCCGCCAAGGAACTGGGCATCTCCACGGTCATCGACCCGTACCTGCCTGCCGAACACTGGCAGAACGCCGAAGACATCCAGGCCACCGCTGCCAAGCTCAACGCCGCAGCCAAGAAGGGCGCCGAATACGGCATCCGCGTCGGCTACCACAACCACGCCTGGGAACTGGAGTCCATCATCGAGGGCCAGACAGCCCTGGAGTACTTCGAAGGCCTCCTCGACCCGGAACTGGTCCTGGAAGTGGACACCTACTGGGCATCCGTCGGTGGCCAGAACCCGGTGGAACTGCTCGCCCGCCTCGGTGACCGCGTGAAATTCATCCACATCAAGGACGGCCCCGGCACCACCGACACCAAGGCCCAGCAGCCTGCCGGCCAGGGCACCATCCCGGTGCTCGACGTCGTTGCTGCCGCCACCTCCCTCGAAGTGGGCGTCGTCGAGTTCGACGACTACGCCGGCGACATCTTCGAAGGCATCGCGCAGAGCCTCGCCTTCCTCCAGAACAACGCAGCACAGGACGTGAACGCATGAGCGCCGCAACGCACCAGTCCACCCCGTCCGCCCGCCGGGGACCCGTTGGCGTCGCCGTCATCGGCGCGGGCAACATCAGCAAGGCCTACCTGGACAACCTGACGGTCTTCCCGGACCTGAAGGTCCACGTCATCGCGGACCTGTTCGAGGAAGCCGCGGAGGCACGGGCCAAGGAATACGGCATCCCCGAGTTCGGTTCGCCGGAGCTGGCGCTCAACCATCCCGACGTCGAGATCATCGTCAACCTAACCATCCCGGCCGCGCACGTCGAGGTGGCCACGGCCGCCGTGAACGCCGGCAAGCACGTCTGGACCGAGAAGCCGTTCTCCCTGGACCGCGAATCCGGGCTGGCCCTGTTGAAGACGGCCGACGCCGCGGGGATCCGCCTGGGCTGCGCACCGGACACCTTCCTGGGCGCCGGACTGCAGACCGCCCGAAGGATCATCGAACGCGGCGACATCGGCACCCCGCTGACCGCCCTGACCATGTTCCAGACCCCCGGCCCCGAATCCTGGCACCCGAACCCGTCCTTCCTCTTCGCCCACGGCGCAGGCCCGCTCTTCGACATGGGCCCGTACTATGTCACCGCCCTGGTCCAAGCGTTCGGCTCGGTCCGCAAGGTCGCCGCCGTCGGATCCAAAGCCAAGGACGTCCGCGTGGTCGGTTCCGGACCCAAGGCCGGCGAGGAATTCCCCGTCGAGGTCCCCACCCACGTCTCGGCCATGCTGCAGTTCGAAGGGGGCGCGTCCTCGCACAGTGTCTTCAGCTTCGAATCCCCCCGCCTGCGGATGGGCTTCGTGGAGATCACCGGCACCGAGGGCACCCTCGAGCTGCCGGATCCGAACTACTTCGACGGCGACCTCAAGCTCTGGCGCGCCGGGGCCGAGGAAGCGGAAATCATTCCCGCGACGGGACCGGCCAACGGCCGCGGGATGGGCGTGCTGGACATGGCCCGGTCCCTGCGCGCCGGTGTCCCGCACCGCGCCCAGGGAGCCCTGGCCTACCACGTGGTAGATACCCTGGTCTCCATTTCCGAGTCCGCCGAAACCGGCACCTTTGTAGGCGTCGACAGCTCCGCCGTGACCTCCCAGGCCCTCCCCGAGGACTGGGACCCGATGGCCGCCACCCTCTAGGAATCCCTCATGACCAGCTCCGCCCCTACCCCCACCACCCCCCAGAACGGCGAACCGGGCAAGACAACCCTGGGTGTTGCCGCGATCGGCTACGCGTTCATGGGCAAGGCCCATTCCAATGCGTGGCGGAACGTGGCCAGCTACTTCGACGTCCCGGCCTTCGAGCAGAAAGTGCTCGTGGGCCGGGACGCGGAACAGGTCGCCGAGGCCGCGGCCAGGTACGGGTGGAGCGAGTCCGCCACGGACTGGCGCCAGGTGATCGAACGCGATGACATCCATATCGTGGATATCTGCGCCCCGGGCTGGATGCACGCCGAAATCGCCATCGCGGCACTGGAAGCGGGCAAGCACGTGCTCGTGGAAAAACCCCTCGCGAACACCCTGGCCGAGGCCGAAGCGATGACCGACGCCGCGCGCGCCGCCCGCGCGCGCGGCATCCAGTCCATGATCGGCTTCAACTACCGCCGCGTCCCGGCCCTGGCCCTCGCGAAGGAGCTCATCGCGGAAGGCCGGCTCGGCACCGTCCGGCACGTCCGCGCCGCCTACCTGCAGGACTGGCTCGTGGACGCCGAATCCCCGATGACCTGGCGGCTGAACAAGGAAACCGCCGGATCCGGGGCACTGGGTGACATCGCCTCCCACGCCATCGACCAGGTCCTCTTCCTCCTCGGGGACACCGTCACCGAGGTCTCCGGCCGGCTGCACACTTTCGTGGACAGCCGCCCGGGCGCGGACGGACTGGAACACGTCACGGTCGACGACGCCGCCTGGGCCACGCTGACCCTCGCCTCCGGGGCGGTCGCCTCGGTGGAAGTCTCCCGCATGGCCACGGGCAAGAAGAACTCCCTCACGATGGAAATCTACGGCGACAAGGGCTCGCTCCTGTTCGACCTGGAATCCATCAACGAGCTCGGTTTCATGGACGCCACCGTGCCCGTCCGGGAGCAGGGCTTCCGCCGGATCCTGGTCAACGAACCCGACCACCCCTACATGGACGCCTGGTGGCCGCAAGGCCACGTGATCGGCTGGGAGCACACCTTCACCCACGAAATCCGTGACTTCCTTGTGGCCATCGACGCCGGGACGCCGCCCTCGCCGTCGTTCGAGGAAGGCCTCGCCGTCCAGCAGGTCCTGGCCGCCATCGAGGAATCCGCCGACGCCAAGTCCGCCATCATCCAGGTCGCCGGCCACTAATAGCCCTGGCCTGAAGCACGCCCCGAAACTTTTCCCAAGGAGAACCCATGCCCCGCCCGTACACCCTGTTCACCGGCCAGTGGGCCGACCTGCCCTTCGAGGATGTCGCCAAGCTCGCCTCCGGCTGGGGCTATGACGGCCTGGAAATCGCCGTGTCCGGGGACCACCTGGACGCCTGGCGCTGGGACGAACCCGGCTACGTCGAGTCCAAACTCGCCATCCTGGACAAATACAACCTCAAGGTCTGGGCCATCTCCAACCACCTCAAGGGCCAGGCCGTGTGCGATGACCCCATCGACTTCCGCCACCAGGCGATCGTCGGGGCCAAGGTCTGGGGCGACGGGGACCCCGAAGGCGTCCGCCAACGCGCCGCCGAGGAAATGAAACACACCGCCCGCCTCGCCAAAGCACTCGGGGTGGACACCGTCGTCGGGTTCACCGGCTCCTCCATCTGGCAGTACGTCGCGATGTTCCCGCCCGTCCCCGAGAAAGTCATCGAGGCCGGCTACCAAGACTTCGCCGACCGCTGGAACCCCATCCTGGACGTCTTCGACGAATGCGGCGTCCGCTTCGCCCACGAAGTCCACCCCTCCGAGATCGCCTACGACTACTGGACCACCGTCCGGACCCTGGAAGCGATCGGGCACCGGGAAGCGTTCGGCCTGAACTGGGACCCCTCGCACTTCATGTGGCAAGGCATCGATCCGGTCTCCTTCATCTGGGACTTCAAGGACCGGATCTACCACGTGGACTGCAAGGACACCAAGCTCCGCCCCACCGGCCGGAACACCGTCCTGGGCTCCCACCTGCCCTGGGGCGACCCCCGCCGCGGCTGGGACTTCGTCTCCGCCGGACGCGGCGACGTCCCCTGGGAATCGTCCTTCCGGGCCCTCGCCGCGATCGGCTACAACGGCCCGATCTCCGTGGAATGGGAGGACGCCGGCATGGACCGTCTCCACGGCGCCCCCGAAGCCCTCGCCGCCCTCAAGAAGTTCGACTTCCCGCCCTCCCAAACCAGCTTCGACGCCGCCTTCAGCCAGGACTAAGGGATGTCCGACGTGAGCAATGACGGGTTCGTCCCGCTGTTCGACGGCGTCAGCCTGGCCGGATGGCACGCCGCACCTCGGATCTACGGTTCGGTATATCCCGGCGGGCCGAGCGTCCTTGAGCATTTCGATAGCCTGGGACTTGAGCGCCCCGTGGAACCGGAGAAGCATCCTGCCCGCTGGAAGGTTGAAGACGGCGTGCTTGTCGGCGAGCAGGACGCCCCCGGGAGCGGCTACGGCGGCTACCTGGTCAGCGACCAGGCGTTCGGGGACTTCGAATTGCTCCTTGAGATGCGCCCCGATTGGCCTGCGGATACCGGCGTGATGATCCGGCGTCAACGGGACAGCTGGGAAGGGTTCCAGGTCCTCGTGGACCATCGCCCGTCCGGCGGAATCGGCGGCTTCTTCGGCAACGGACTGGCGAGTTTCTCGGCGGTTCCGTTCGCGATCGACGTCGTCCGCGACGACGCCGGCCGGCCCACCGGCCTTGTTGCCGACAACCCGGCCACCTCTGTGGAACCGGTCACGAAAGCGAAGCGCGACCGGCTCAGCTACGCGGCCGACGTCGACGATTTCCTGAAAGTCTGGCGCTGGGACGACTGGAACGAATTACGGATCCGCTGCGTGGGTGCCATGCCGGTCATCACCACCTGGATCAACGGCGTCAAGATCGCCGAACTCGATACCGCCACCCTGGAATCGCCCAATTACGACGCCGACGCGGTCTTCGAGGTGCTGGGCGACCGCGGGCACATCGCCCTCGAAGTCCACGACAACGACTCCATGTTCGGCGAAGCCCGCTGGGGTGTCGGGGCGCAATGCCGGTGGCGGAACATCCGGATCAAGGAACTCCCGGCCGGCTCCGGCGGGGGCTCACAGTGATACGGACCCTCCAACCCGGCCAGCGCTGCGAAGTATGGATCGCCTCTGTCAGCGGCACTTCCGAGCTCGTCTTTGCCACGGAAGATCTGCTGCTGGAGGCACCGAACTGGACGCTCGACGGCCGGGCCCTCATCCTCAACGGAGACGGTGCGCTGTGGCGGTTGGATCTTTCCGGGGAACTGGACACAGGCGGACTCGAAAAGATAGCTGTCACTGGCATTCCGGACCTCAATAACGACCACGTCCTCGCACCCGGTGGCGCCACCATTTACCTCTCGGCGAATGACGGCCACATCTACCGCGCGGCCCTCGACGGCGGGGAAGCCACCAGGATCACGGACGACGACGGGTGGTTCCATTTTCTGCACGGCGTCAGCCCCGACGGAAAGACGCTGGCCTACGTCGGAATTGAAGCCGGTGACTTCACGCAGCCGGGCCGGCTCATCACGATTCCTGCAGGGGGCGGCCAGACCACCGCGATCGACGTCGACGGCCACTGCGATGGTCCCGAGTATTCGCCCGATGGGGACTGGCTGTACTTCAATACCGAAGCCTTCACGGACCAGCCGGGCCACGCCCAGCTTGCCCGGGTGCGGACCAGCCACGCAAGCGGGCCGGAGCGCCTGCTTGAAAGCGACACCGTCGATTGGTTCCCGCACCTCTCACCCGACGGGCATCTGGCCAGCTACATCCGCTTCCCCGGCGGGACGGTGGGCCATCCCGCCGACTTGCCGGTCGACGTCGTCGTTGTTTCCACGAGTGACTGGGCGACGCCGTTCCACACCTGGCCCCTCTTCGGCGGCCAGGGAACCCTCAACGTCAACAGCTGGTCACCCGACTCGGAGCGGTTTGCTTTTGTTGCCTATCCCATCAATCTCTGAGAAGAGGCACCATGAATGACGTCCCCGCCCTTGAAGCATTGGAAGCGCTCAAACGCCAGGAAGAGGAGCTGGTTTTCACCTCGTTCGACCATGGAGACGCGTGGAGGCTCGGCTCGCGGCTCGCGGGCATGGCCCAGGCGGCCGGCCATGCGGTCGGCATCGACATCCGGCGCCCCGGGCTCATCCTTTTCCGCGCTGCGCTACCCGGGATCACACCGGACCAGGAATCGTGGATCGCCCGGAAATCGGCTCTCGTTTTGCGGATGGAAGCGAGCAGCGCACTCGTCGAAGCCCGGTTGTCCTCCGCCGGTATCGATCCGGTGGCCACGGGGTGGCTCGGCGCCGACTATGCCGTGACAGGGGGCTCGTTTCCCGTTCGGGTCCGCGGCGTCGGTGTGGTCGCGGCGGTCACTGCGTCAGGCCTTTCATCGCAGGAGGATCATGACCTGATTGTCGAAGGGATCCGCCAACATCTCGCAGCCTAACCAGGAACTCCTATCAAAAAATTGTTGAACAATTCCTCCGCGTGATGCATCATTGGGTGTAGGCCCCGATTGAGATCGGGATCACAAAGCCCGCCCAACGTTCCATGGAGGAACCATGTCCGCGACCACTTCGCCAAGTCCAACCAGGCGCAGCAAACCCTCGGCAGGCGCCATCAAAGCCTTCATTGCCAGCGTCACAGGCACCTCCCTGGAGTACTACGACTTCGCCATCTACTCGGTCGCCTCCGCGCTCGTCTTCCCCAAGATCTTCTTCCCCACGAACGACGAAACCACGGGCCTCCTGTTGTCCTTCTCGGCCTTCGCGGTGGGTTACCTCGCCCGGCCCATTGGCGGGGTTGTCTTCGGCCGGCTCGGGGACAAGATCGGACGCAAGAACGTCCTGGTCATCACCCTCATCCTCATTGGCGCGGCCACGGTCCTCATCGGCGCTTTGCCGGACTACCACACCATCGGCATCGGGGCCACGATCATCCTGGTGCTCCTTCGCTTGGCCCAGGGCATCGGCGTCGGCGGCGAATGGGGCGGCGCCGTGCTGCTGTCCAGCGAGTACGCAAATCCCAACAAGCGCGGATTCTGGTCTTCCGCAGCCCAAATCGGTCCGCCCGCCGGCAACCTGCTGGCCAATGGCGCCCTGGCCGTCCTCGCCGCCGTCATGAGCAACGGCGCCTTCATTGCATGGGGTTGGCGCGTCGCCTTCCTCAGCTCGGCCATCCTGGTTGCCTTTGGCCTGGTCATCCGGCTCAAACTCGAGGAAACCCCGGTGTTCAAGGCCATCGAGGCCACCGGCGAACGGCCCAAGGCTCCCATCAAGGAAGTCCTCACCACCCAGTTCCGCCCCCTGCTCGCCGCCGCTTTGTGCCGGATTTGCCCAGACGTGTTGTACGCCTTGTTCACCGTCTTTGTCGCGGTCTACGCCACTAAGGAACTCGGCATGACCACCGGCAATGTCCTGGGCGCAGTCCTGGTGGGCTCGGCCTTCCAACTGTTCCTGATCCCGGCCGCGGGAGCCGTCACGGACCGTTTCAACCGCCGGCTCGTCTACGGCATCACCGCCGCGGCCACAGCCGTGTACATTCCGCTGTTCTTCCTCATGATCCAGTCCCGTTCCGTCCTGGTGCTGACTGTCGGCGTCGTGATCGGCCTCGGACTGCACGCCTTCATGTACGGACCGCAGGCCGCCTTCATCACAGAGCAATTCCCGGCCCGGCTCCGCTATGCCGGCAGTTCCCTCGCCTACACGGTGGCCGGCGTCGTGGGTGGAGCGGTGGCACCGTTGATCTTCACGGCCCTCTACGCCGCTACCGGAAACTGGATCTTGATCGCCGCATACTTGCTCGTCACCGCCGTGGTCACCATCATCGGCCTCGCCTTGGGCCGGGATCCCGAGCCGGACGAGGACCTTCGCCTGCTTGCGGAAGCCAGCGCCTAAGCAGCCCGACGCCCCGCAACCGGAACGCCCCGGCTGGCCCCCGCCGTCGTACTCTTTCCTGAAACGCCCCTTAAGATCAGTCTTGAGGGGCGTTTCTGCGCCCGATTGCCAGGGAGGACCGCATGAGCCAGACCATCCGTGAAGCAACAGCGGACGACGCCGGACGGCTGGCGGAGCTTGCCGCCGTCACCTTTCCGCTCGCCTGCCCGCCGGGCTCCTCGCCCGAAGACATCGCCGCGCACCTGCGCAGGACGCTCAGTGCGGAGAAGTTCACGGAATACCTTGCCGATCCGGACGCCACCATCCTGGCCATCGACGCCGCCGGGGAACTCCGCGGCTACAGCATGCTCGTGGCCAGACCCACGAGCGATACCGACGTCGCTACAGCCCTGACGCTCACCCCCTCCACGGAACTGAGCAAGTGCTATGTGCATCCGGAACACCACGGCCTTGGCGCTGCCGCGGAGCTCATGAAGGCCACCTTGGACCGCGCTGCCGGCTCAGGTGCGGCCGGGGTGTGGCTAGGCGTCAACAGCCAGAACGCCAAAGCCATCCGCTTCTATGAGAAGAGCGGGTTCACGAAGGTCGGGACCAAGTCGTTCCGCCTGGGCGATACGGTGGAACACGATTTCGTGATGGAGCGGGCGGTCTAGGACACCTGGGACCCCTGAGCCGCCCGGTCTGCGACGCGCAAAATTCCCGGCGACACGCAAACAGTTTTACGCGGCCGGAATTCGCGTAGCGCCTGCCTGTATCTGCGTCGCACACCATTTAGCGCGTCGTGAACGCGCAGGCTGTGACCAGCCCAACAGGCCATTCCGGGAATGCCCGGCCTCCGCTTCCGGTTGTCGCCACCATGAAGATTGAGATCTGGTCAGACGTCGCTTGCCCCTGGTGCTACATCGGAAAGCGCCGGTTCGAAAGGGCCATCGCCGAATTCCCGCACCGCGATTCGGTCGAGATCCAGTGGCGCAGCTACCAGTTGGATCCGAGCATCCCGGAGCACTACGACGGCACGGAGCTCGATTACCTGAGCAAGCGCAAGGGCATGAACCCGGGGCAGGTCAGCCAGATGTTCGAGCACGTGGCGTTGCAGGCAAAGGGCGAGGGCCTCAACTACCGCTTCGACGACGTCGTGGTGGCCAACAGCTTCACGGCACACCGCCTCATTCACTTGGCGGCGGCTCACGGCAAGCAGGACGAAGCCAAGGAACTGCTCCTGAGCGGCCATTTCGAACACGGCAAGGACATCGGAAGCCAGGAATACCTGGCCGAACTCGGCAGCAACTTGGGCCTGCCCGAAGCCGAAATCGCAGAGTTGTTCAGCACCGACAAGTACGCGGAGGACGTCCGCGGCGACATCGCCGAAGCCCGGATGATCGGCGTCACTGGCGTGCCGTTCTTCGTCATCGACCGCAAGTACGGACTCTCCGGAGCCCAGCCCTCGGAGGTCTTCACCCAGGCCCTCACACAGGCATGGCAGGAAGCGAATCCGCTGGTCGCCGTCGGCAGCGCCGACGCCGAAACCTGCGGCCCGGACGGTTGCGCGATCTAGGATCCCCCGCGCGAACTGGCAGCTGATGACCAATGCACTCGATTTTGAGGTCACCTGCTGCCAGCTCGCGCCACGCCCACGCAACTTTGCTGACAGATCCCTGTAAAGTGTCTGTATGCCTAGGATTACGGCCGCCACCAATGCGGCGCAGCGCGCTGAAACCCGACGCCGGGTCCTGACAGCTTTCGGTGAACTGCTCTTCACCCATGGCCTGCCCGGCTTGACCATGACCGACGTCGCCCGGCACGCCGGAGTCGGCCGGACCGCGGTGTACAACTACTACGCCGACATGGAACAGCTCCTCATCGCGTACGCCCTGGACGAGACTGAGCGGTTTTTGGGCGACCTGCGTGAATCGCTAGCCGCACTGCAGAACCCGGTGGACCGCCTGGCCCTCTACGTGCGCGCCCAAGTGGAAGACCTCAGCCGCCGGCACCTCCCGCCGGGTCCTGCGATGGCGGCCGTCCTCTCCCCCGCTTCCTTCGCGAAACTGGCAGACCACGTGGGCGAACTCAACCTGCTGCTCCAGGACATCCTGCGCGACGGAATCGCCGCCGGCTACCTCCCGCCCACCGACGTCGGCCAGCTCGCCAGGCTCATCCACGGAACTCTTTCCTCCAGCGCGGCACGCGGCAATGCGGCGAACGGAACGGAGCTGGACGAGCTTGAAGAGCGGCTGGTCCAGACCGTGCGGTTTATCCAGTTGGGCGCAGGAGCAAGGTTCGACGACGACGGCCGGCCCGCGCGCTTGGCCTGACCCGGCCGCGGGGCTGGCCCTCTCCGCTGGAGGCCAACGCTAAGGCGTCGGCATCACAGGCAGCTTGGCGTTGTCCGCGATCCGCTGCTCAAGGCGGGGACAGCTGAGCTTGCCAGGGGTATTGTCCACGAGTTCCGGCGGCACGAGCGCCGAGAAGCCGGGCGCGAGGATAAGGTCCACAGAGGCATCCGTGCGTTGGTCTTGGAAGTAGTCGGTGCCCGCGATGTTCCTCTGGATGTTGAAAGCCGCCGCTTGGCCGCCCGATCCCGAAACAACCATGGCCGGGCCGTTGTAGCTGGTGGTGGAGTTATCGACCCTGCCAACGTTGTAGCCCCGGGCCTTCAACTGGTCCGCGACGTTCTTGGCCAGACCGGCCCTGCCGGCGGCGTTGTAGATATTCACGCTGATCTTGTTATTGGGCGTGTAGTCGAAAACAGTAGCGGGACATACCGCCGCCGGCGCCGGGCTTGCAACGGCGGAGGGGAATCGAATCACGCCGTTGATGACTGCCCAGGCGCCCACGAGTCCGGCAACCACCAGTCCGACCAGCAGCGCGAGCACGATCCCATGCAGGAGGCGGCGGCTGAACCACCCCGGGTGGCTCTCGGGTCCCGGAGCATCGGCAAAAGTTGCCCGAAGCTCCGGCCCTGTGACAACGCGATGACCGTGCAGACTCGTCGGGTCTTTCTGACGACCGGGACGTTTCCGGCGCTTCCTCGGATCCGCATTTTCGGGCACTGCCACCTGCTCCTCCGGGATTGTTTCGTTAACCATCTATCACCAGTACCCGGGCGTGGATGGCCGTGCGCTGGTGGAGCGCGGTGCGGACAGCACGGTGGAGTCCGTCTTCGAGGTACAGCAGGCCTTGGTACTGCACAACATGCGGGAAAAGGTCGCCGAAGAACGTTGAATCCTCAGCCAACAGTGCTTCCAGGTCAAGCGTGCGTTTGGTGGTGACAAGTTCGTCGAGCCGGACAGGACGGGGCGGCAGCGAGGCCCAGTCCTTGGGCGTGGAAAAACCATGGTCGGGGTACGGGCGTCCCTCGCCCACAGCTTTGAATATCACTTTGCAAGCCTAAAGAAGTAAGGCCTCCAAGGGAACTTGTGAGAAGTCGGTCACCAAGGTTGTGGCCAAAAGGTAACCGTTGACGGGCGGTGCGCGCTGAATCGTTGCCGCCTCCCGCCGTCGACCGTCACAGCGCTGCCGTCATCACGGCGGACTGACAGAATGGGATCATGACTGCTTCAATGCCAGGCACGCACCCGGCTGCTCCCGCCCTCGCACTCCTCCTCGACGTCGACGGCCCCGTCGCGAGTCCCGTGACGCGCGACGTGAAGCCGGAAATCATCGCCGACCTCGTGGGCTTGGCATCCGCAGGCATCCCCGTTATTTTCAACACCGGCCGCTCAGACGCTTTCATCCGCGAGCAGGTCATGGCACCCATGATCGCCGCCGGAATGCCTGCGGGAACGGTGGTCCACGCGATCTGCGAAAAGGGCGCTGTGTGGTTCAGCTACACCTCGGGCGGCCCAGGACCCATCCATGTGGATCATGACCTAGCTGTCCCGAAGGCCTACGGCGATGACGTCCGCCGCATGGTGGCAGAGGACTATGCGACGCACATGTTCTTCGATGAGACAAAGCGCGCCATGGTCTCAGTGGAACAGCATCTGGACGTTTCAAGCGACGACTACCTGGCCGAGCAGAAGCTCTTCGACGCCGATGCCTTGGAACTCATGGGCAGGCATGGGCTCTCCGCCGCGCTCCTGGACCACCACGCGCCAGAGTCCGACGACGCCGCCGACTACCGCCTGGATCCCACCATCATCTCCACCGACATCGAGTCCATCCGGCTCGGCAAGGATCTCGGCGCGAGCCGCGCGGTGGAGCTCCTCGCCGCCCAGGGCATCACCCCGCAGGCCTGGCGGACAGTGGGCGATTCGCGCACGGACTACGCCATGGCGGATTGGCTCCACCACAATGACCACAGCGTCAAGCACGTCGACGTCCGGCCCGCCGACGGCGTGCCAAACAAGCCCTACGATGTTCTTACAGCCACAGACCTCGGCCTGGGCGACGACGTCATTCACGACGACGCCGGAGGCGCATTCCTGCGCAGTTGGCGCGAAGCCTTGGTGGGCTAGGTCCACCAAGCCCGCGCGAACCACAACCTTTCGGAGAAAAGCCATCACAGACATGGACCAGCAAGCAATCTACTTCGGTAGCCCCCCGTCCGACGACGATGCGGTCGTTCCCGAACCGACGTCGCCCGCAGTCGAGGCGCGCCTCAAGCACCGTCCCGACGTCGTCCGCCATCGCGGCCGCTACAGCTTGCTGAACCAGAACCGCACTCCGCAGCAGGTGATGGTCGAAGACCTTCTCGTGATCCGCGCCGCGCTGGACGCGGCGGGGCTGGACTTCATCCTGGTCCGCGGCAACGACCACCGGCCCGTGATCGCCGTCGATTGGAAGCTCCGGAAGAAACTGCGCCAGGCTTTGGTCTCGGCTTTCCGGAACGAGCCGTTTTACTCCATGGCCGTCGACGCGCGGAAGAAATCCACGTTGCTGGTGGCCGACGGCGAGCTCTCGAACAACCGGAAGGCCAGGATCTTCCGGCTCTTCCGTCCCCGCGTGGAACCCGGGGGCGGGCTGACATACGGTCCATCGCTGGGCGTGCAACTGGAACTGTGGGAGTTCGACGGCGAACAACTCGTGTTGCCGGTGGAGAACTCCCTGACCCGGCGGACCATGCTACGCCAGGACGCTGTCCGGGGCACGGTGGAACGCCACGGGCTGAGCTGGCCGACCATCGAGAACATGTTCGCGGACCACGCGAGCGACATCGACTTCGACGTCGACATCGTCTTTTCATGGGTGGACGGAAACGATCCCGCATACATCGCGGCCCGCCGCGAGCAGATGAAAGACGCTGTGGTGGGCGAGGGCGACGCGCACGAAGCCCGTTTCCGCCAGATCAACGAACTCAAATATGCCCTGCGCTCCGTGTACATGTATGCGCCCTGGATTCGCCGGATCTACATCGCCACGGACTCTCCCGCGCCGGAGTGGCTGGCAGAGCACCCGAGCGTCAGGATCATGCGCAGCGAGGAGTTCTTCAAGGACCCCACAGTGCTGCCCACCCACAATTCCCAGGCCGTGGAATCCCAGTTGCACCACATTGATGGCCTTTCCGAGCATTTCCTGTATTCCAACGACGACATGTTCTTCGGCCGGCCCGTAGCACCGGACATGTTCTTCACTCCCGGCGGAATCACCAAGTTCATCGAAGCCTCCACCCGGATCGGATTGGGAGAGAACGACGCCGAGCGCAGCGGCTTCGAGAACGCGGCCCGCGTCAACAGGAAGCTTCTCTGGGAACGGTTCGGGCGCATCACCACGCGCCACTTGGAACACACTGCCGCGCCCCTCCGCCGCAGCGTAATCGCAGAGATGGAGCGGGAGTTTCCCGCCGAATTCGCCAAGACGGCGGCCAGCAGATTCCGTGCGGCGGACAACATCTCGGTGACCAACTCGTTTTACCACTACTACTCGTTGCTCACCGGCCGGGCAGTGACGCAGACGGCAGCCAAGGTCAGGTATGTGGACACAACCCTGTGGTCCGGGCTGCACTACCTGCCCACTTTGCTCGCCAAACGCAATGTGGACTTCTTCTGCCTCAACGATGGCAGCTTCCCCGAGGTGGCTGCCGACGAAAGGGCCGGACTCGTGACGGACTTCATGGAGAAGTACTTCCCGGTCAAGGCGCCGTGGGAGAAGTAAAGTAGCTGTGAATCTCCGCACCCGATCAACGAACAGACATGTCTATTGAACCCCCTCAGCCTTCCCCGTTGGTTCCTACGCTTTCTCGCAATATTCGCCATTCTTGGGCTCCTCACCTCGATCTGGGCACTGGCAAGCCCCCTTATGTCCGTGCCGGACGAACCAGCTCACACCGTGAAGGCAGGGGCCGTTGTTCGAGGGCAGTTGCGAGGGGAACCTGGCGCGAATCAAGGTGATCGGGCCCAGGTGCTCGTCCCTGCGTTCGTGGGAACGGTGGATGGACTCCAAACTTGCTTCGCTTGGAATCCGGCGGTGTCCGCCGGTTGCAGCCCTACGCTGTCAGATGACGTCTCAGAGCTGAAGGCATACACCAGCGCGGGAAACTACAACCCGATGTACTACGCGGTGGCTGGGCTTCCGAGCCTGTTCCTTACCGGCGCCAAGGCCATCTACGCCATGCGGATCGTTGGCGGTCTTCTCAGCGTTGCCTTCCTTGCTGTTGCCCTGACTGCTTTGGCGAGCCTTCAACGCTGGAAACTGCCATTGTTTGTCGGGTCGATAGCCGTGACCCCCATGGTTTTGTTCCTGTCCGGAGGGGTGAACCCCAATTCACTGGAAATCGCCGCGTCGATGGCTGTGTTCAGCGCACTGTGTTTGTCGTGGGAGAGAATCGCCTCCGGCGCTCATTGGCGGCTACCCCTTGCCGCTGCGGCGATTTCAGCTGCTGTCCTGGCCAACACCCGGGCTGCCTCACTTCTTTGGCTCGCCTTGGCCGTGGCGGCGTCACTCTTGATGTTCGGGCTTCGTCCGCTCGTTTCCGTGTTGCGTCTGCGATTTGTGCAGGCGATGGCATTCGTGGTCGCCGTCGCGTGCGGGCTCGCCGTGCTTTGGCTCAAGAGCGCGGATAGCCTGCAAAGCCTCATGGGCGCGGGGATCGAGACATCACCGGCCCGGATCGCCGCTATCATGCTGGACAAGACGTTCGATTTCGCGGCCGGTTACGTGTCCTACCTTGGTTGGCTGGATACTTTGGGGCCAAGCGGGGTGCTCACTGTCTGGGCGGCGCTGATCATCGGGGTGATCGTGGCAGCATTGTCCGTGCCCAGCCGTTCAGCGCGGCTGACCATCGCTTTCCTGGTGGCTGCGATCATCGTCCTCCCTCCGGTGCTACAGATTCCCCTTGCGAAGGAGGTAGGAATTATCTGGCAGGGTCGGTACATCCTGGCGCTTGTGGCCGTGATGATCACTGCATGCGGGGTTGCAATGCGCTCTTTCGATATCGACTTCCGCCGCACAGGACGACGGGCGCTATCGGTAGTGCTCGCTATCCTGGTATTTGGCCATTTCTACAGCTTTATCTATGGAATGCGCCGGTACGTCATTGGTCTCCATGACGAGTCCAACTGGCGGGACATGCTGACGGCGCCCCAGTGGCAGCCGCCGTTTGGATGGATTCCCCTTACTGTGGCCTACCTGGCTGTCTTGTTCGTGGGAGCCGTTCTTCTTTACCGCACCATGACGGCCCGGAATCCAGTAAGCCCGGCGCCGAGCACCACGCCAATGGAAGTCCGGGCATCGAACGTGTAGAGACCAGCTGCCCCTAGCGTCGGGTCATCTCCGGATGCTTCGCATCGGCCATGGAACCGCGTTCGTGCGTGGCTCGCTGGGGAATCCGGATGCCTGCTTGGGCGAGCCGCCGCCTCGTAGCTTCCGGGCTGACGTACTCACCGACAGTAGGCGATTTGCCCAGCGGCACCACCGAATGAACGATCGTCTGCTCGTAAACGTGGACCAGGTTGAATGCCTGGGCACCGTCCCGGCCTCGGGTGCCGCCCTGCGGAACATTGAGGTCCTGCGTGTAGCAGCTCGCGGAAGCCACCGATACCGGGACGCCCGCGAACATGGCCATGGTGGAGTAGTGCAGGTGGCCGCCCAGGATGGAACGGATATCCGAATTGCGTACGACGTCGGCCAGTGCCGCTTGGCCGCGCAGCTCCACCAGGATGGATAGGTCGAGGACGCTCGGGACCGGAGGGTGGTGGAGGGCAAGGATCGTTCCGTCCGGAGCCGGCGTCGCGAGCTCCGATTCCAACCAGTCGAGCTGGCTCTGGCTCAGCTCACCGTGATGGAAGCCGGGCACGGAGGTATCCAGCGTGATGATCCGCAGCCCGTTGACGAAGTAGCTGTGATCCACCGGAGCGTCATTGTCGCTCTGGTCGAAGAGGCCAGCACGGAAATTCGCCCGGTCGTCGTGGTTTCCCATCGCCCAGATCACCCGCGCTCCCATCTCTCGACAGGCAGGCTCGACGATCGACCGGAGTTTGGCGTAGGCGCCCGGCTCACCCTGATCGGCGAGGTCACCGGTGAAGATCACGGCGTCGGGACGGACCTTTGACGCGTGTACTTCCGAAAAGAGTTGCCTGAGATGGGCTTCGCTGTCGACGGCGCCGTAGAGGGGTTCCGGCCCACCCAACAGATGGGAGTCGCTAAGGTGCAGAAGTACGTGTCCTGGCCGCGGGTGCTCGGCCTCGATGAGCTCCATTACTACCTTCGGGTCGGTAGGAGACGGCGCCTCCAGTGTCTGCCCCAATAAACCCAATCCAACCAGACAAAAGGCTAACGCAGGGTAACTTACCGTCGGAATGTTGGAAAATTACTGGGGCTCCCCCTGCGATCCCCGCTCACTTTTAGGGCGATTTTCGACGACGCTCGCTCACCTTTAGCCACATTCCACCCGACGCTCGCTCACCAAAAATGAGCGAGCGTCCGCCCAAAAGACCACATAGGTGAGCGGGCGTCGGTGTTTTGGCGCCGGTTGGAAGCGAGCTCCGAAACAGACCCCCTTGACTCGAACCTGTGCCTCCCCTCACAATAAGCGAATGGCTTTCACTAAAGAAGAGACGGCGCTCGTGCCGTCCGCGACCGTCAGCGTTGACGGCGGATTGAAGAAGAACGCAATCGGCACACGCGACATTGTGTTCATGTTGGTGTCAGCGGCCGCTCCGCTGACCATCGTCGTCGGGATCGCCCCGCTCGCCCTCGCTGTGGGCGGCGTCGGTGCGCCCGCCATCTACATTGCCGCGGCTATCGGCCTGGGCCTGTTCGCCATCGGTTTCATGGCGCTCACCCGCCATGTCCGGTCCTACAGCGGCTTTTATGGCTACATCTCGAAAACCCTCGGCCGCGTGGTTGGCCTCGGCTCCGGCCTCACCGCCTGGATGAGCTACAACGGCCTGCAAATCGGCCTCTACGGACTACTGGGCATCCAAGCCAACCTCGCCGTCAAATCCTTCACCGGCGTGGAACTTCCCTGGTGGCTCTACGCGATCGTCTCAATCGGTGCCGTCTGGTACCTGGGCTGGCGCGGAATCGACGTCGGCGCCAGGGTCCTCGCCGTCCTGCTCACCCTCGAAACCCTGATCGTCGCCATCGTCGCCGCGTTCGTCCTGGCCCAAGGCGGCGCACACGGCATCAGCTTTGAATCATTCAGCCCGCAGGCCATCTTCTCCCCGCAGTTCGCCGCCGTCCTGGGCCTGGGTTTCTCCGCCTTCATGGGATTTGAATCCGGAGCCCTGTACCGGGAAGAGGCCCGCGACCCGGACCGCAGTGTCCCCCGTGCCACCTATATCTCCATCGCCTTCATCGGGGCGTTCTACGCCTTCGCCGTCTGGATCATCGTCCAGGCCTTCGGAGCGGACGCCGTCCAGGCCTTTGCCGCCGGCCACCTCGACGCCGGAGACACCGCCTACATCGCAGCGGGCAACTTCGCGGGCGGCTGGTGCGTGAACCTCATGAGCGTGTTGATCGTTACCAGCATCTTCGCGGCCCAGCTCTCCTTCCACAACACCATCAACCGCTACACGTTGTCCTTGAGCCGCGAGGGCATCTTCCCGAAGCGCTCGGGCCGGATCAGCCCTCGATATCGCACGCCGTCCGTGGCGGGCTTCGACCAGACCCTCCTCGCGCTCGCCCTCGTGATCGGCGCGGCCCTCTTCCAACTGGACCCCTTCACCCAGTTCCTGATCTGGACGAACACCCCGGGAGTGATCGGCGTCCTCCTCCTGCAGGCACTCACCGGCGTCGGGGTCGTGGTCTTCTTCACGCGACTCAAGGACCATGGCCTTCGCTGGTACGTCGTGCCTTCTGCCGTGGCAGCCACGATCATCATGTGCGTAGTCATCTACCTGATGGCCAACAATGCCCAACTGATCACCGGCCTTCCGGCCGGGGACCCCGTCAACACGACGCTCCTCGTTTTCGCACCGCTCTTGTTTGCCGCCGGAACCGTACTGGCCCTCGTGCTGCGCAAGGTCAACCCGGCCGCATACCGGCGGATCGGACACGCCGAGTGATCCCGGAGCCTAGTCTTGAGGGATGCAGACTCCGAGCAAAACCAGCCAGCTAGGACGGCCCCGGACACCGAGGCTCTCACGGAAGGCGATCGGCCGCGCGGCACTTGAGATGTTCGAAAAGGAAGAGAGCCTCTCGATCCCTCGGCTCGCGGAACGCCTGGGCGTCAGGCAGTCATCTTTCTACAAGCACGTCACGGGTCGGCAGGAGATCATCGAACTGGCCCGTGGCGCGCTCGTAGACAGAGCTCCGATGCCCGAGTTGCCGTCCGGCAGCCTCGACGACGTCATCCGCGAGATCTTCGACGCCCTCCGCAAGGCGTACAGCCTGGTACCGGCGCTCCTTCCCCTCCTGCTCACGCAGCCGGTGTCACACCCGGCAGCCTTGGAGCGCTACGACCAGTACGTCGAAGCGTTTGAGATCGCGGGGGCGCCACGGCATCTCATCATTCCCGCACTGGAAACCCTCGACAGCGCAGCGATCGGCGCGAGCCTCGACGCAATGACGATGGAATCCGCATGGAGCATCAACGAAGAGGAAGAAGGCACTTATCCCCATCTGTTCGCGGCAAAGAAGGCCGTGGCAGAGCACCCTGTGGACCGCTTCGCATTCCTGGCCGATGTCCTCTCGGCAGGATTGAAGGCAGCCATCGACGACGACTGATCCTCACCGGGCCGGCGTCGGAAACCCGAACACAACAAGGAGTTATATCTTGACCACGCCCGAGCCCATCGATCTCGTCATCTTCTCGTCCAGCATCCTCCACGGTGAGGCGCTGACTGAGACCGCCGGTTTCGTCGCCGTCTCGAATGGGAGGATTGCGCACGTCGGCCGCACCGACGGCGAGCAGACAGCCAACGCCGCCGCCGAATGGACGGCACGAGCCAAACAGGTGATCGACGTCGGCGAGGCAACAGTCTGCCCCGGCCTGATCGACGCCCACATCCATCCCATCCACGGCGCGGAAATCGCCCGCGGCCTTGACCTGGGCGGGATCACCGAGCTCGACGACGTCCGCGCCGCCCTCGTGCGATATGCCGCTTCCACGCCGCACGCCGTCGGCTCCGATTGGTTGTTCGCTTGGGGCCTCGACCCTGTCATTTTCGGGGATGCGGGTTTCAACAACTCCCTCTTCGACGGCATCCTCGACGACGAACTCGTGTTCATCACCCTGTTCGACGGCCATGCCTCGCTCGTCTCCGACGCCGCCCTCAAGCTCGCCGGGGTCACCGGAGCGGAGAAACTGCCGAGCACCGGCTATGTCGGCGTCGACCAGCTCGGCAAGCCCAACGGCATGCTCTACGAAATGGCCGCCCAGGAGCTCGTCCGCGGCGTCCTTCCCGAGCTCTCCTTCGAGCAGCGCGTCGACGGGCTGGAGAAACTCCTGCGTTCCATGGCCGAATCCGGGCTGGTGGCGGGCCAGATGCTGGACTTCGGCGCCCCGGACACCTTGGAGGTGCTGGAGGCCTTGGAGCGCCGAGGCGAGCTCGCCATCCGGCTGCGGATCTCCCCGTGGGTCATGCCCGGCGCCACGGAGGAAGACCTGAAGGCCATGCTCGCGATGCAGGGCAGGCACGGAAGGCGCTGGCACGTTCACGGCATCAAGCTCATGATGGATGGAACCATCGACAACGGCACGGCGTGGCTCTTTGAGCCCGACGCCCACGGAGAATCCCTCCACCCGCTCTGGCACGATCCTGAAGCCCTCGCCGCGGCCATGAAGTTCTTCCACGACCACCGGATCCCCACCACGACGCACGCCATCGGCGATCAGGCGGTGTCCTTCGTCGCCCGGACCATCGGGGCCCTTCCCAAGAACGGCACGGTCCACCGGATCGAGCACATCGAGTCCATCCCGGATTCGGTGTTGGCGGAAATCATCAATGCGGGCGCCGCTACCAGCCTGCAGCCGACGCATTGCGCCCTCTACAGCCGAGCTGACCACACGGACAACTGGTCCCGCAGGCTTGGCAGCGAACGGGCCAACCACGCGTGGCGGACCCGCGATCTCCGCGACGCCGGAGCCATCGTCGCACTCGGATCGGACTGGCCCATCGCTCCCTTCGACCCGCGGGCGATCATCGCCTCGGCCCAGACGCGCCGCCCGGCCGGCCGGCCCGACGTCGAACCCGTCCAACCCCGGCAGGCGCTGTCCGCGCGTGCCGCGCTCGAAGGTTACACGAGCCAATATTGGAGGTCTGTCGGTGAAGAGGGCGGAATCGTAGAGATCGGGGCACGCGCCGATCTGACCGTGGTCCGGCACAATCCTTTGACCACCGCGCCGGACGAATTCGCGCAGACGCCGGTGATCCTGACCGTTGTTGACGGTGAAGTCGTTGTCGACGGCCGTCAGGTGCTTACGGCGGGAGTCACTCTGGACTCCGTCCAGGGAGCCTAGGCGAGGGCCTCTTCGAGTGCCTCGATGAGCTCTTGGGAATCGGGCTCGACGGCGGACGGGAAGCGGGCGAGCACCGCGCCTTCGCGGCTCACGAGGAACTTTTCGAAGTTCCACTTCACCTTCTGCGGTTTGGAGCCGTCGTCCGTCCGGGTCAGCTCGGCGTACAGGGGGTGCTGTTGCTTGCCGCGGACCTTGGCCTTGCTCGCGAGCGGGAACGAGACGCCGAAATTGCGCTGGCAGAAGTCCGCGATCTCGGCGTCCGAACCCTGTTCCTGGCCGGCGAACTGGTTGCACGGCACGCCCAGAATCTCGAATCCACGGTCACGGTATTTGCCGTAGAGCTCCTCCAGTCCCGAGTACTGGCGCGTGAACCCACACTTCGAAGCCACGTTGACAACCAGTACGGCTTTGCCCTCGAAATGCCCGAAGTCGGCCTGGGAGCCGTCGTTGAACGTCAGGGGGATGCTGTAGAGCGGGGACATTGAATCGCTTCCTTACCACGGGGAACCTTGGCAAACTGCCGCCTTCGAGTCTACGCGCGGCAGGGCGCTTGGACAGGCTACAAGGAATGCGACGACTTACGGCTTGGGGGACGCCGTTTTGGTAGTTGCCGTGACCGACGGCGTGGGGCTACTGGGCGCCGACGGCGTGGGCTGGGTGGGTGCCGGCGGCGTGGGCTGGGTGGGTGCCGGCGGCGTGGGCACGGACTGGGTCACGCTCGGCACCGGAACGGGAAGGCTCGACGTCGGCGCCACCGGCGGCGGTACGGTCACGGTAGGCGGGACTACCGTTGTCGGCCCCTGCGTCACCGTGGGCGGTTGCGTCCCGGTAGGAGCCTGCGTCAAGGTAGGGCTCGGGGTGCCGCTCGGTGTCTTGCTTGGCGTGGGAGTGCCGCTCGGAGTCGGTGTTGGCGTCCCGGTCGGGGTGCCAGTCGGCGTCCCGGTCGGGCTCGGCGTCGGGCTCGGCGTCGGGCTCGGAGTCGGCGTCCCGCTGGGTGACGCTGTCGGACTCGGCGTCGGGCTCGCAGTCGGCGTCCCGCTGGGTGACGCCGTCGGGCTGCCGCTGGGTGACGCCGTCGGTGTCGCGGTCGGCACCACCTTCGCTTCCTGCACCCCGCCGGTCACCGCTTCCCTTGAGGGTACGGCTCCCGGGTCGGTCGGCACGGCCCCGGGGATGGACCAGACAGACCCGGCCGAGGTCGCGGTGGCGGAACCTGGCTGGTAGCTGACCATCGGGATGTCGCCGAGGGGATCCACCTGCTTGGTGGGCAGGAACGTCCAGTTCATCGGGTTGGTATAGACACCGTTGAGGATCGTCTCGAAGTGCAAGTGGCAACCGGTCGAGGAACCCGTGGTTCCCACCCTGGCAATGACTTCGCCCACACGGACCGATTGCCCCTTGGTCACTGCAATGCCCTGCAGGTGGTTGTACGTGGTGACAAGGCCGTTGCCGTGATCGATTTCCACGCGATTGCCGCCGCCCCAGGGGTGCCAACCCACGGCCCGGACCACGCCGGAGTCGGCTGCGTAGACCAGCGTGCCGCAAGCCGCGGCGAAATCCTGGCCCCAGTGGAACTCGCCCGGCAATCCGGTGAACGGATCGATCCTCAACCCGAAGGGAGAGCTCGGAAGCAGCATTTCGAGCGGCGCGTAGAGTTTCCCGGCAGGCGGCCGGTCGAGGGAACTCGACGAGACATTGAGAGTGCCAACGCCGTTCTTGTCGAGGGTTTGGACCGGGGAGCGTTCAAAAGACACCGTGGCTTTGTCACCTGCCTGGACCGGGGCCGACGGCGGGCTTGGGGGCACGGTCTCCTGGGCGCTCGAGGTGGCACCATCGGTGGGCAGCATTCCGGGTTCGACTTGGCCAGTGGCCAGGGATCCATCGCTTGCCGCTCCGCCCAAACCCGGGCCCTGGAAACCGAAAGCGAGGATTACCACGACAGCGAGGAAGCACGCCGAGAGGACCCGGCCGAATTTTCTTGTGAGCACCAGGTCGACGACCTGGCCAGACTCATGATGCTTTCCCACAGCGGCTCCTGAGACGGGCGCTCATCCCCAGTACGGGCGCGCTTGTCCCATTGTGGCCGTTGCGAAATCGAATGGGAACACTCGACTTCATACTTGGCCGGTCCGCGAAACACTCGCCGGACCGTGGCGGGCTACTCGCCGAGGTTCGCTTTAAGCAGGGCGCGGTGCTCGACGGCGGCATCCGAATGCAGCGTGCGCCCGGCGTCGGTCAGTTCGAGGTACAGCGAGCGGCGGTCATCCGCGCAGGTCACGCGGGACACGAGTCCGGCTTTCTCCAAGCGGTCAACAACCTTGGAGACAGCGCTCTGGGTCATGGGAGTCCGCTCGCCCAGCGCCTTCATTCGGCAGGCAGAGTCAACACTTTCGGCAACAAGATCGAGGATTTCGAACTCGTTCAGGCCGATGTCGAACTTGGCTTCGAGGGCGCGGTCGATCGCGGCCGCGGTGCGGAAGTACGAGTTCTGGATGCTGCGCCATTGCTCAACCAGCTGGCGATCCTGCGTTGTTGCCATGGCCCGATTCTAGTCGAAACCCCAAATAAAGTCCACGTCATAAGATTCCTAGTCATATTCCTTGTCATTGAATGACGCGTCATATAGATTGATCTGCATGACTTCACCAAGCACCCTCACTAGATCTGCCGAGCAGCTCCATACAGCCGTCCGCTGGACCCGGGCCCAGTGGCTGCTGCTGATGGTGGTGTGCACCGTTCTGGCCCTCGACGGCCTGGACGTTTCCATGGTGGGCGTAGCCCTTCCCTCCATCGGCCACGAACTCCACCTCGGAACCGATTCCCTGCAGTGGATCGTTTCCGCCTACGTCCTGGGGTACGGGAGCCTGTTGCTCCTGGGCGGGCGGCTCGCCGACCTGCTGGGCCGGCGTCGGATCTTCCTGATCGCCTTGACCGTGTTCGCTGCGGCTTCGCTCCTCGGCGGCCTCGTGAACGATCCCACCCTCTTGATCGCAACGCGCTTCGTCAAGGGCCTGGCCGCGGCATTCACTGCCCCCACCGGGTTCTCCATCATCACTACCAACTTCGCCGAAGGCCGCGAGCGCAACAAGGCGCTGTCCATCTTCACCACTTTCGGCGCGAGCGGCTTTTCGCTCGGGCTGGTGGTTGGCGGGCTCATGACCAGTTTGAGCTGGCGCTGGACCTTCCTTGTATCGGTACCGATCGCCGTCGCCGTCGTGCTTCTCGGCATGTTGTTCATTCCCCGGGATAAGCCGTCCACGGAAGAGAGCGGCCACGACGTCTGGGGCGCGGTGACCCTCGCACTCGGCATGCTTGGCCTCGTGTATACCTTGGTTTCAGCGCCGGAGAAGGGCTGGGGATCTGTGGCAACAATCGCCGGATTCGCCATCTCTGCTGCCGTGCTGGCAACCTTCGCCGTCATCGAAAACCGAGTCAAGCACCCGCTTATCCGCTTCGGCATCCTGCGTGAAGGCTGGGTGGCCCGCGCCAACCTGAGTGCCGTTGGACTGTTCGGCTCCTACCTGAGCTTCCAGTTCATCCTCACCATGTACCTGCAGTCGGTGCTCGGCTGGTCTCCCCTGGGCATGGCGCTTGCCTTGCTTCCCACCGGGCTCCTGGTGGCAACGAGCGCACCCTTCGCGGACAGGTTCATCGAGAAATTCGGCGCCCCGAAGCTCATCCTCACCGGCCTGACCGCCATGGGACTGGGCTACGTCTTGTTCCTCCGCGTTGGAACGTCGCCCAACTACGTCCTGGACATCCTGCCCTCGGTCATCCTGCTGGGCATCGGTTTCGCTTTGGCCTTCCCGTCCATCAATGTCCAAGCCACCGCTGGAATCCGGGATTCGGAGCAGGGACTGGCCGCCGGACTCATCCAGACCAGCACGCAGGTTGGCGCGGCACTCGTCCTCGCCGTGACGACCGCCCTCGTCAGCGGGCATGACACCGGCGCAGGCGCAAACGGCCCTGTCAGCGCGGCGGCCATGCTCGATCAGTACCGGCCCGGCCTGGTCCTGAGCGCTGCGGTGGCGATTGCGGCCCTGCTCGTGGCAGCGTCCCCGGCGCGCCGTCGTCGGGCACTTGCCGAGCAGCCCGCAGCCTAAGCGGACTCGCGTGAAAGGTGCCGGCCGGCTCATTCCAGAGCGGGCCGGCACTTCTGCGTTAGCCCGGTACCGCTGCGTAAACTAGACGGCACCTTGCGCCAGCAGAATGAAGCGCAACAATGGACCATGGTCAACTTCCTGAAGAAGTGGCAAGCGGAACTGCGGATGACTTTTACGGGTCACCCGCAGTCCACGCCTGACTGGGTGCTGCGGCTTGCCGAGGGAAACGACCCCGGGTACCACCTTCCCGGATCGGCCGTCTGGGCCGTCCACGGTTCCATGTCCACGATCATCGCGGGAATCCGGGTGCTGCTCATGCAATCCCTGCATCCCGGCGCTTTGGCGGGAGTATACGACCATTCAGGCTTCAAAAGGGATCCCCTCGGCCGCCTGGCAAATACCATCCGTTGGATCTTCACGGTGAGCTACGGCTCCATGGACGCAGCCCACACGGCAACCCACTTCGTGCGGCGGGTGCACGATTCCGTCAAGGGCAACTACGTTGACGCCCAAGGCCAAACCCGCGAGTACTCAGCAAACGATCCCGAGCTTCTCCGCTGGGTCCACGTTGCGTACGCGGATTCCTTCGTTGCGGCGCACCGGATCTGGGGCGGGGCGGTCCCCGGCGGCGCCGACGCCTACATCCGCGAATGGGCCCAGGCCGGGCGCCTCATGGGAGTCGAGGACCCTCCCTTGAGCCTCGCGGAAGTGACGGCGGAAATGGACCAGTGGTACGCCTCCGGACATCTCCGCGCGGACGAGCGGCTCAGGGAAACCATCGAATTCATCAGGTACCCCCCGTTGAAAGCGTCGCTGCAACCCGGTTACCGGATTCTGTTCGCCGCGGCCGTCGCCAGCCTGGAGCCCCGATATCGGGAATTGCTGGGGCTGGAAAAAGCCCGTATCGGCCCCATCCCGCTACCGTCGATTCTCGCCGCGCGGGTGGTGCTCGCTGTCGTGCGCCTGACGTTGGGCCGCAGCGGCCCCAGCGAGCAGGCCGCCCGGAAACGATTGCGGCGCCTGGGGTACGAGGCTTAGACGCAGAGGAGCCCGGCGGAACGGTGTGGCCGTTCCGCCGGGCTTCCTTGACGAATCGCTAGATCAGCGCGTCCGACAAGTGGTTCGGAGTGCCGAAGCGGTGCGCCGTGATGCTGACGGCCTGCTCGTGCAGGAACGGCAGCATCTCGATGCGTCCGGCCGGGGTCACCGTGCCGTGGTAGATCGCGACGTCGGGACGGCCGCCGGTCGCTGCGCTCAGCGCGCTGCTGTCCCCGCCGATCAGGCGGATACGGCCACCGTTGATGCCTGCCGCGGAAGCCAGCCATTCGGCGTCGTTCTGGATGCGGGTGCCCACGCCGAGCCCCGCGAACGCTGCGATGACAGCTTCGGGAAGTTCGACGGCGGAGGACACCGTGAGCGCCGAACCCGCCACTGCACCGGCTGCCACGACGCGAAGCAAGTCCACGAGCTTCCCGCCCTCGGACAAGCGGATGGTCACGGGGATGGCCCGGTACCGGAAGACGTTGCGCTCGGCGCTCAGGCCGGAGACGTCCTTGCGGGTGCCGAATTCCGTGGCCCATGCCTCGGCGTCGCTGAAGAGCGCCTTCTGCAGGGCCTCCGCCTCGCTGGCTTCGACAAGCGAGACGGAGGCCTTGGCGGCGGCCAGGATCGAAGCGGCCGCACCCTTGAGCGTGGCACCGCGCTTGGCGCGGGGCTCCGTAGGGAGCCAGCTACCCAGCCCCACCAGGTAGTTGGGTCCGCCGGCCTTGGTGCCGGCGCCCACGGCGGACTTCTTCCAGCCGCCGAACGGCTGCCGCTGGACGATTGCGCCCGTGATGCCGCGGTTCACGTAGAGGTTGCCGGCCTGGATGGTCTCCAGCCAGACGCCCATTTCACCGGAATCGAGCGAGTGCAGCCCGGCGGTGAGGCCGTATTCGATCTCGTTCTGGATGGCGATGGCTTCTTCCAAGGTGGACGCCGTCATGACGCCGAGGACCGGGCCGAAGAACTCGGTCAGGTGGAAGTAGGAGCCGCGCTTCACGCCGAACCGGATGCCCGGGGACCACAGACGGCCGGTCTCGTCCAGCTTCTCGGGCTTCACGGCCCAGGTCTCGCCCTCGCCGAGGGTGGTCAGCGCGTTGAGGAGCTTGCCGTTGGCCGGCTCGATGATCGGGCCCATCTGGGTGGTGGCCTCTTCCGGGTAGCCCACCTTGAGCGAGCGGGCGGCATCCACGAGTTGGTTGTGGAAGCGCTCGGAGGTGGCTACGGAACCCACCAGGATCACCAGTGAAGCGGCGGAGCACTTCTGCCCTGCGTGCCCGAAAGCGGAGTACACAACGTCCTTGGCGGCAAGATCGAGGTCGGCGTGCGGGGTGACGATGATGGCGTTCTTGCCCGAGGTTTCCGCGAGCAGCGGGAGGTCCTGCCGGAAGGACCGGAAGAGCTCAGCGGTCTCGTAGCCGCCGGTGAGAATCACGCGGTCAACGCTGGGGTGCGAGACCAGCTGGGTGCCCAGCTCGCGTTCTTCGAGCTGCACGAGCGCCAGCACTTCGCGCGGCACGCCGGCCTCCCACAGGGCGTCCACCATGACGGAACCGGAGCGGCGGGCCTGCTTTGCGGGTTTGATCACGACGGCGGATCCCGCCGCGAGTGCCGCCAGCGTGGAGCCCGCGGGAATCGCCACCGGGAAGTTCCACGGCGGGGTCACAACGGTGAGCTTCGCTGGGACGAACCTGGCGCCGTCGACCGTTTCCAGGTCCTTGGCGCGCTCGGCGTAGTAGTGCGCGAAGTCGATTGCTTCGCTGACTTCGGGGTCGCCTTGTTCGATCGTCTTGCCGGTCTCGGAGGCCATAACCTCGAGAAGTTCGGCGCGGCGGGATTCCAGGATGTCGCCTGCGCGGTGCAGGATGGCTGCGCGCTCGGCGGCAGGCATGGCGCCCCAAGTTTTGCCGTGTTCCACTGCGGTGGCAATGATGCGTTCCAGTTCCTGCGGGTCGCTGACCTTGCTGGCTTCAACGATCGCGTTTCCCGCAGTGGAGCCCGGGATGCGGTCGAGGATGGCACGGCCCCAGGCCCGGTTGGCGGGCAGGGCAGGATCGGTGTCCGGAGTGTTGGCGAAGCCCTGGCTTGGCATGGCGGCCGCGGGCTTGTTGCGGTCCTGCGTGCGGTTGGGGGCCGGAACGGCGTCGTCCAATTCTGCGAGGGAGGCGAGGAAGCGCTGCTTCTCACGCTCGAACAGCGATTTGTTTTCGCTGAGTTCGAACACAGCGGACATGAAGTTGTCCTGGCTGGCGCCTTCTTCGAGGCGGCGGATCAGGTAGGCGATGGCAACGTCGAACTCGCCCGGGTGCACCACCGGCGTGTACAACAGGAGGCTGCCGACGTCCTTGCGGACGGCCGTGGCTTGGCCCGTGGCCATACCGAGGAGCATCTCGAACTCAATGCCCGCCGTAACGCCGCGCTCCTTCCCGAGCAGCCACGCAAACGCGATGTCGAAGAGGTTGTGGCCGGCGACGCCGATGCGGACCGCATCGATGTGTCCTGGAGTGAGCGCGTAGTTCAGGACGCGCTTGTAGTTGGTGTCCGAATCCTGCTTGCTGCCCCACGTAGCGAGCGGCCAGCCCTGGATGGACGCCTGGACCTGTTCCATAGGCAGGTTGGCGCCCTTGACGACGCGCACCTTGATCGGAGCGCCGCCATTTGCCCGGCGGGCCGCAGCCCATTCCTGCAATTCCTGCATGGCCGACAGCGCGTCCGGGAGGTAGGCCTGCAGCACGATGCCGGCCTCAAGGTTCTTGAATTCGGGCTTGTCCAGGATCCGGGTGAACACGGCCATGGTCAGGCTGAGGTCCTTGTATTCCTCCATGTCCAGGTTGATGAACTTGGGCTTGGGGAACGATGCGGCCAGCTCGTAGAGCGGGGTGAGCTTCTCCACCACGTGGTCCACTGCTTCGTCGAAGGCCCACAGCGAGTGCGGGGCCACCGTGGAGGACTCCTTGATGGAGACGTAGTCGACGTCGTCACGGGCCAGGAGCTTGAGGGTCCCCTCGAGCCTGCGGCTGGCTTCGCGTTCGCCCAGGACGGCCTCGCCCAGCAGGTTCACGTTCAGGTGGACGCCGTTCTGCTTGATCTTGGCGATGGCCGGGCCAAGCTTGGCATCGGTGGCGTCCACGATCAGGTGGCCCACCATGTCGCGGAGGACTTTGCGTGCGATCGGGATGACCACCTGCGGCAGGACCGGAGCCATGACGCCGCCGGTGCGCACAGCAGCGCGCATGTACCAAGGCAGGAAGGCCGGGACCTTCGGGGCAAGCTTGGCCAGGTTGCGGCCGGCGACGGACAGATCCTCAGGGCGGATGACGCCGTCGACGAATCCCACGGTGAAGTCCAGGCCGTTCGGATCCTTCAGGACGCCGGCGAGGCGCTGCGCGGAAACGTCAACGGGTACCTTCGAGGCTTCGGTGAGCCAGTGTCGAACCAGTTGGATGGCTTCGTGGGCCAACTCCTGGAGGTGTCCGGATTCCGGGGTGGATTGTGTCCTGGCGTCGATGCTCGAATCCCGAGTTGGTGTGCTCATGCGCTTCGTTCCTTTTGGTGCGGAGAGTGCTTTGTTTCCATCAGTATGGATCTACAATCAGATTAGGAAAAGCGATCTTTTCTGAAGAATATTCATTAGATTTCTCGACCCTTCTGGAGAGCCGAATGCTGGATGTCCGCAGGCTGCGCTTGCTGCACGAATTGAAGATCCGCGGGACGCTCGCAGAAGTGGCCGACGCCATGAAGTACAGCCCGTCCTCGGTGTCCCAGCAGTTGACCTTGTTGGAGAAGGAAGCGGGCGTGAAACTGCTGAGAAAATCCGGTCGACGGGTGCAGCTGACGCCGCAGGCCGAGATCCTCGTGGAACATGCGGCCGCTTTGCTGGCCACCCTCGAGCGGGCAGAGACGGATCTCGCGGCGTCCCTCTCCACAGTGACGGGAACAGTGCGGCTCGCCGTGTTCCAAACCGCCGCCCTGGCCCTCATGCCGGACTTCCTCACCATCATGAAGGGCGAGTATCCCGAAGTGCGAGTGGAAATGATCCAGCGCGAACCCGAGACTGCGCTCTATGAAACCTGGGCCCGAGACTTCGACATCGTGGTGGCCGAGCAATACCCAGGGCACGCAGCACCACACCACCCCGGCCTGGACCGCGCAACCCTGACCAGCGACGCCATCAGGCTGGCCACTCCCCCGATTGGCCTCGGTGGCGAGTCGATTTCCTCGCTCGCGGATACGGCTCCCCTGCCATGGGTCATGGAACCGCATGGTGCGGCGTCCCGGCACTGGGCAGAACAAGCATGCCGCTCCGCTGGCTTCGAGCCCGACGTCCGCTACGAAACCGCCGACCTCCAAGCGCAAATCCGGCTCATCGAGTCCGGCAATGCCGTGGCCCTCATGCCGGACCTCGTCTGGACGGGCCGGACCACTCCGGTCCAACTACTGGACCTCCCCGGGCTCCCCAAGCGGACAGTCTTCACGTCGACGCGCACCGCCGGCCGGATCCACCCCGCAATCCTGGCATGCCGGGAAGTCCTCGAACGGGTGGCCGCGGAACGGGCGTAGGGGTTCGGCTGGCTGGTGCCTGCGGATTCTCCACGATCATTCCGCTTACCGGGGTTATAGGACAAAACGTGTGTATGGATTGTGCCTGCTTCCCAGTGTTGGCGGGCGAATTTCGGGGTAGCTAAGCTTTGGAAGCTTAGGGTGGCTGGGGTGCTTGCATATCTCTGGAATGTCTGGTCTGCGGTCAGGCGCTGGTACG